>JAKAIJ010000110.1 GCA_021814355.1 Acidobacteriota bacterium | reverse complement strand
CGCGGGGGACGACTCCGCGGACGCGGGTCTGGGCCAGAGGAGCGACGCGGCCACCGAGAGCGCGAGGGCGGCCGCGACGACCCCCAGCGCCGCGCCCGTCGGGATCGTGCAGATGTCCGACAGGAGCATCTTGACCCCCACGAAGGCGAGTACGAAGGCCAGCCCGTATCCCAGGTAGTGAAAGAGGGGCATGATCCCCGCCAGGGCAAAGTAGAGCGAGCGGAGGCCCAGGATGGCGAAGATGTTCGAGGTGTAGACGATGAAGGGGTCGGTGGTGACCGCCAGCACCGCCGGGATGGAGTCCACCGCGAAGACTACGTCCGTGCTCTCGATCACCAAGAGGACGACGAAGAGGGGCGTGGCCCAGGAGCGCCCCTCCCGCCGCACGAAGAAGCGGCTTCCCTCGTAGTCCCCCGTCACCGGGACGAGCTTCCGGAAGAGCTTCAGGACCGGGTTGTGCTCGGGGTGGACCTCCTCCTCCCCCCGGAAGGCCATCCGGAGACCCGTCAGGACGAGGAAGGCGCCAAAGAGGTAGATGATCCAGTGGAAGTAGTGGAGAAGCGCCACCCCAGAGATGATGAAGAGGCCCCGGAAGAGAAGGGCGCCCAGGATCCCCCAGAAGAGGGTCTTGTGCTGGACCGCGGCGGGCACCTTGAAGTAGCTGAAGACCAGGAGAAAGACGAAGAGGTTGTCCACCGAGAGGGACTGTTCGAGCAGGTATCCCGTCAAGAACTCCAGGGCCGGCTGCCGTCCGCGCCACAGGTAGATGGCCGCGTTGAAGGCGAGGGCGGCGGCCATCCAAAGGGCCGTGCGCACGGCGGCCTGGCGGAGACTCAACGCGCGGCTCCTGCGCTCCAGGACCCCCAGGTCCAGGACCATGAGCACCAAGATGAGGAGCCCGAAAAGGACCCAGGCCAACGCCTGACCGCTCATGCGTCCTCCGGCGGCGCGCCGCGTGTTGCTTTCCTAGTATAGCCCGGGGCGGAACGGGGCGGGATAGGGCGGTGCCTGAGGGATTGGCGATCCAAGATGCAACCGACTTTCGACTCGGGACACTAGCGCCACTCTCCATTGAGGACGAAGGCGGCCCAGTAGAAGGGACGGGAAAAGTCGCGGCCGGTCTTCGCCTGGCCCGTCCGGATCAGCTCTACCTGCGCCAGCCGCAGCGCTTCGGCCTTCGGCTTCCCTTCCTTCAAATGCCCGTAGAACCGCCGCATCAGGAGAGCCGTGCTCTCGTCCGACACGCTCCACAGCGACGAGAGCACCGAGCGCGCGCCCGCGTACTGGAAGGCCCGCGTCAGCCCGATCAGCCCCTCCCCGCCCATCTCCTTGCCCAGCCCCGTCTCGCACGCCGAGAGCGTCACCAGGTCCGCATCAATGCGCAGCTTCTCGAAAATCTCCCACGCCTGGAGGAGGCCGTTGTCCTCCCCCGGCGCGGGCCTTTCCGGCACCGTCAGGGCGAGGGCCGATTCGAGCGGAAACCGCTCGTCCAAAAAGCCGTGGCAGGCGAAGTGGAGGATGCCGGTCCCTTTCCCCAGGGCCTTCGCCTCGCCTTCTCGCGCCCGGCTCCCCAGATAGACCGAAACCTCCGCTCCGTAAAGTTTGGCGAGCGCCTCCACCTCTCTTCTGCTTGCGGGAACTGGACGGAGCGCGTGGTCCCTGAGAAGGGAGCGGATCGTGAGATCCGCGAACTTCTCCCGGGGGGACTGCGGGTAGAAGGGGTCTCCAAAGGCGGTGACGCGAAGCGGTCTTCCTGGCTCTCCGGCTCTCCTGGCCTCCGAGTAGACGGTGGCGGAAACCACGTAGGACACCGGTTTGATCTCCGCGAGGTACCTCCCATCCCCGGTCCGCAGGGCCGCGAAGGGCAGGATGTGGAGGGGACCGTCGGGACACACGATCAGGCTCCGGGAATGGAGAAGGAGCCGCTGCACGGGTTTCAGCAGGATCCCGTAGAGCTCCGAACCTTGCACGTCCACCTGCGCGGGGGCGCTGCGCGGATCGGCCAGGAGCCGGCGGAACGTGCGGACTTTCTTGCGCAGGAGCTCCCTCGGCACGGGAAGGGTGAAGACCTCCAGCCGTCCGTCGAGGAGGGCCAGCACTTCGCTCTGGGCCTCCCCCACGCAGTACGAGAGAAGGAGCGTGCGGGGGGCGATCTCCCGGCGGGCCTCCTCCAGGGTCATGGCCCGGGGGTGCTGGAGGGCGGCCAGCCGGGGGGATGCGGCGCGGATCTTGTCGGCGACGGTGCGGCGCCGTCCTATGAGCTCCCGAATCCTCGCGAGGCCCGACGCGACGGCGGCCGGTTCCCTTTCCGGGTCGAGCCCCGCCAGGTGCTCCCGCTCCTGCGCCTCCTCGAACTCGGCTTCCTGCTGCTCCCGGAGAAGCCCGGGAGGGGCGTCCGCGCTGAAGTCCAGGTCGCGCTCGGCGAGCATGTCCAGGAGGCTCCGCGCCCGGAACCGCTCCAGGGTAGAAAAGGCTTTCTCTTCCTGGCGGAGCCGGATCTGGACCTCGGCCAGGTCCCGGTAGAAGTCCGCATACCCCGCGGAAAACCTCTCGGCTGCGCCCTCTCCCCCTCCGAGCCGACCGCGCTGGGCGTCGAGCGCATCCACGGCCTGCTCGAGGTACGGCAGCGCGGAGGAGGCGTCCCCCCGCTTCCAGAGGAGGCAGCCCAGGGAGTGGGCCGGATTGGCTTCCGAAGCGCTTCCGGGCGCCAGGCGCGCCGCGATCTCCAGGGCCCTCCTCAGGCAAGCCTCGGCGGACGCGGCGTCGCCGCGCTCCTCCAGGACCCCGGCCAGGGACTGCAGGATGAGCGCCTCGTTCAGCGCTCCGGGGGCGCGCCGCTCCTGGATGGCCAGGGCGGCCCGGCAGCTCCGCTCCGCTCCGCCTAAGTCGCCCTTCGCGCGCGAGACGGCCCCGAGGTTGACCAGGCTCTCCGCGAGGGCCGTGCTGTCCGGCGCCGCCGCCGCGCGGATGGCGTGCGCCCGGGAGAAAAACGGCTCGGCCGCGGCGGCGTCCCCCCTCTTCTGGAAAAGGTTGCCCAGGCTGTCCGCGGCGCGCGCGACGTCCAGGCTGTCCGGCGCGAGGCGCTCCAGCGTCCGCAGGGCCTCCCGGTAGTGATCCTCGGCCGCCTCGTCGTCCCCCCGGTCCGCCTCCACGAGCCCCAGGTTGTGGAGGTCGTAGGCCTCCGAGATGGCCGAAGCCTTGGACTTCCGGCCCATCTCCAGCGCCCGGCGGTAGTAGTCCTCCGCGGCCGCGAGGTCCCCCCGCGCCCAGGCGATGTTGCCCAGGTTGTGCAGGCCCGTGGAGACATCTAAGCTCTCGGGGGAGAGCTTTTCGTCGAGCGCCAGGCACTCCCGATAGAGGCGCTCGGCGCCCGCGAGGTCTCCTCTTCCCCACGCTACGTTTCCGAGGTTGTTGAGGCAGAGCGAAATCCAGGAGGACCCTGGAGCCAGCCGCCCGGCGATGGCAAGCGCCCGCCGGTAGAAGCCTTCCGCGCCGTCGAACCGCCCCCGCGCGTAGTCCAGCCGCCCCAGGGTGTGGAGGATCCTGGCGGTGAGCAGGCTCTCCGGAGCGAGCTTTCCAGCGAGGCCGAAGGCCGCTTCCAGCGCCTTGCCGGCCCCGTCGAGGTCGCCGCTGTCGAGCGCCAGGGAGCCGAGCCGCTGGTAGAGGAAGGCGGAGAAGAGCCCCTCCTCCCCGGCCTCCTTCCGGACCCTCAGCGCCTCCGCAAGGTCCTGGAGGGCCTCCTCGGGGCGGTCGGCCTCCTCGCGGCCCCTGGCCCTGGCGAAGTGGGCCTGGGAGAGGACGCGGGGGCTCCGACCGCGCTCCGCGTCCGAAACGGCGCGCGAGCAGGCTCCCTCGGCCCTCTTGGCGTGACCCGCCTTCTGGAGGTGGTCGGCGAGCCGGATCTCGATCCACGCGGCCAGGTTGAAGTCCCCCGCGCTCCTGGCCTTCGCCGCGAGTCCCTCCCATAGGGCGAAGCCCCTTTCCGCGGCGCCGGGTAACGGGCTCTCCAGCAGCCGGGCGCCCTCGGCGTAGGCGGCGCCCTCCTCCGCGGCCAGAAGCGGGCGGACCTGGAGTTTCCACTCCTCGGTCCGTAACATCGCCGAGAAGGGCGCGCCCTCCCGCGTGCCTGTCAACGTCAAGGGCCCGCGGGGGGCCTGCTCGCGCTCCACCTCGGCCACGTCGAAGGGGGAGGCGAACCGCCCGCCCGCCGGCGGGTCGCCCCCGCGCGTCCAGGCGAGAAGAACGTCTCCGGCCCGGATTCCGGCAAACTCCGCCGCGCCGCCCTTCTCGACGGACTCCACGACGACCCCGGCAAGCTCGGCCCTCGCGACGGAAGGCCTCCGGGCCGCCATGGGCGCGCAGGCGAGAACGCCGGGCAGAAGGAGGGCGCAGGCGGCCCCGGCGAGCGTCCGAGGGAGCGGAACGCCGCGATGAGAGGCTCGTCCTTTCCCCGGCATCTCGTCTTCTCCCCGCGCGCGGCGAACATCACGCGGACAGCCTCTATATACCTGTGGGTGTTGCGAAGCGCAACTCGAAGGCCGCAGAAGGGGCCAGCGCCGAGCCGGCCCGCATCGCCCGAACGGCGATTCCAAAGAAAAAGGGCGGCCCGAAGGCCGCCCTTTCGCCGCTCCGAGCGGACGGCTGTACGCCGGCCGCGGGCAGTTTCTCAGTAGTCCATTCCGCCGCCCATCCCGCCGCCGGGCATGGGCATGTCCTTCTTCTCCTCGGGCAACTCGAAGATCATGGCCTCGGTGGTGAGCAGCGTCCCGGCGGCGGAGGCCGCGTTCTGGAGCGCCGTGCGGGTCACCTTGGCGGGGTCGAGGATCCCCGCCGCCACGAGGTCCTCGTACTCCTCGGTCTTGGCGTTGAAGCCGTGGGTGCCCTTCTGCTTCTTGATGTGCTCCACGACGACCGAACCCTCGACGCCGCAGTTGTTGGCGATCTGCTTGGCTGGCTCCTCGAGGGCCTTGCGCACGATCTTCACCCCGGCGAGGAAGTCGTCCGTGCCCTTGAGCTTCTCCAGGGCGGGGATGGCGCGGATGTAGGCCACGCCGCCGCCGGCGACGACACCCTCCTCCACGGCCGCCTTGGTGGCGTGGACGGCGTCCTCGACGCGGGCCTTCTTCTCCTTGAGCTCCGACTCGGTGGCCGCGCCGACCTTGATGACCGCGACGCCTCCCACCAGCTTGGCCAGGCGCTCCTGGAGCTTCTCCCGGTCGTAGTCCGATTTGGTGTCCTCGATCTCCTTGCGGATCTGCTTCACGCGGCCCTCGATGTCGGCGGCGGAGCCGCTGCCCTCGACGATGGTGGTGTTGTCCTTGTCAATGACGATCTTCTTGGCCCGGCCCAGGTCGGCGAGGGTGAGGTTCTCGAGCTTGAGGCCCAGGTCCTCGGTGATGCACTTGCCGCCGGTGAGGATGGAGATGTCCTCGAGCATCCGCTTGCGGCGATCGCCGAAGCCCGGCGCCTTGACGGCGGCGATGTGGAGCGTGCCGCGGAGCTTGTTGACCACGAGGGTAGCCAGGGCCTCTCCCTCCACGTCCTCGGCGATGATGAGCAGCGGCTTGCCGCTCTTGGCCACCTGCTCGAGCAGCGGCAGGAGGTCCTTCATGGAGGAGATCTTCTTCTCGTGGGCGAGGATGTAGCAGTCCTCGAGCACCGCCTCCATCCGCTCCGCGTCGGTGACGAAGTAGGGCGAGAGGTAGCCGCGGTCGAACTGCATGCCCTCGACGACCTCGAGGGTGGTCTCCATGGTCTTGGCTTCCTCGACGGTGATGACGCCGTCCTTGCCCACCTTGTCCATGGCCTCGGCGATGAGCGCGCCGATGGTCTCGTCGTTGTTGGCCGAGACCGTGCCCACCTGCTCCACCGCCTTGCCCTCGACGGGCTTGGAGCTCTTCTTGATCTCCTCCACGATGGCCTCCACGGCCTTGTCAATGCCGCGCTTGAGGTCCATCACGTTCACGCCGGTCCCCACGGCCTTGAGCCCCTCCTGGAGCATGGCTTGGGCGAGCACGGTGGCGGTGGTGGTGCCGTCGCCCGCGACGTCGGAGGTCTTGGAGGCGACCTCCTTGACCATCTGGGCGCCGATGTTCTCCTGCTTGTCCTTGAGCTCGATCTCCTTCGCCACCGTGACGCCGTCCTTGGTCACCAGCGGGGAGCCGAACTTCTTTTCGATGATCACGTTGCGGCCCTTGGGGCCGAGGGTCGCCTTCACGGCGTTGGCGAGCTTGTTGACGCCCGACAGCAGCGCCTGGCGCGACGCGGCGGAATAGACGATCTCTTTGGCCATCCTTCGCTCTCCTCTTTCGGAACTCCGTGGGGGCGATTTCGAGCCGCCCCCCGTCTCACGGCGCTCCGGGTCTCTTCGCTGCGCCCCGGTGGAGCGGCCTTCCGGCCGGCCCCAGCGGGGCGGCCTCTCTCTTACTCGATAACGCCGAGGACCTCGTCTTCGCGCACGATCACGTGCTCCACGTCGTCAATCTTGACCTCGGTCCCGGCGTATTTGCCCACGAGGACCTTCTGGCCGGCCTTCACCGACATGGGGATGAGCTTTCCGCCGTCGTCGTAGCGGCCCGGTCCCACGGCGATGACCTCTCCCTCGAGGGGCTTCTCCTTAGCGGTGTCGGGGACGATGATCCCGCCGCGCACCATCTCCTTGGGTTCGAGCCTTTTGACGAGGACACGGTCGTTGAGGGGCTTCACCTTCATGCTTGGACCTCCTTTGGATGTGATGGCTTTCTGGATTCCGACCTCGCGCACCCGGCCGGGGTCGCGGACCCCGCACTCTAACGCTTCCGGGGGATTATTTTAGCACTCCCCCGCTTCAAGTGCCAATTATAAAACCTTACTGTCGCCTTGTCAAGTATGTTTAGCCAATCTTGTGGTATGCGGTTATGTCATTGCATTTCAATCATATGGACCGAAATTTTCTCTCGAGAGTCGCAACGGTTTCGCCCGGGCGCACCCTGCGGTTTAGCAGCGAAAACCCCCTGTGGACGCTGCGGACGCCGCAACCACCAGCGCCAGGCCTCTCCTAAACAACGCCTCTCGCCTTCCGGCACATCGCCCATGGTCCGTCAAGGTGCTATAATTGCGTTATGGCTGGCTCTCCCAACATCGCCTTGGTCCAGATGGCCCCGGCGCTCGGCGACGTGGAGAGAAACCTCCACGCCCACCTCGCCTGGCTCTCCCGGCCCGAGGTGGAGGAGGCCGACCTGGTGGTCTTCCCCGAGCTCTCCCTCACGGGATACCTCCTGCAGGACCTGGTCGCTGAGGTGGCCCGTCCCGTCCGCACGGGCGGCCTTCTGGCCCCGCTCGTCGCCGAGAGCCTCCGTCGCGACATCGTCGTGGGGATGGTGGAGCAGAGCGACGACTTCCTCTTCTACAACGTCGCGGTCTACCTCTCGGGGGGCGAGATCCGCCACGTCCACCGGAAGGTCTACCTTCCCACCTACGGAATGTTCGACGAGGGGCGGTATTTCGCAGCCGGCCGCTCCTTCGACGTCGTCCCCACCCGTTTCGGCAAGCTGGGGCTGCTGCTCTGCGAGGACGCGTGGCACCTCTCCTCCTCCTATCTTCTCTCGCTCCAGGGCGCCCACGCCCTGGTGGTGCTCTCGGGGAGCCCCGGGCGCGGCTGGGCCGGCGGCGGGCCCGTGGCGTCGGTCCAGACCTGGGAGCGGGTGGGACAGGTCCTGAGCCAGTTCCTCACGGTCTACTGGGTCTACGTGAACCGGGTGGGCTACGAGGACGGCCTCGCCTTTGCGGGAGGCTCCTACGTGGCGGACCCCTTCGGGAACCTTCTGCTCGACGGGGCCGAGAACCGCGAGGCCCTCTACACCGTGAGGACCCCCTTCGCGGCGCTGCGGCGGGCGCGGACCCTCACGCCGCTCCTGCGCGACGAGAAGCCCCATCTGGTGCTGGACCACCTGCGGCGCCTCACGCGGGGGCGACCATGACGCAGACCGCGCCGCCCGCCGTCAACCCCGAGGTCGCCCTCACGGTCATTACCCGCTTCCTCAAGGAGGAACTCGAGAAGACCGGGCTCAAGGGATTCGTGGCGGGGCTCTCGGGCGGCGTAGACTCGGCCCTGGCGGTGGCCCTCGCCGCCAAGGCGGTGGGCCCCGAGAAGGTCTTCTGCGTGAAGATGCCCTACCGCCAGAGCAGCCCGGCCGCCGAGGCCGACGCCGACAAGGTGACCCTCCTGCTGGGGCTCCCCTCCACGCGCGAGGACATCACCCCCATGGTGGACCCCTACTTCGGCGACAAGCCGAAGGCCTCGCTCCTGCG
>JAKAIJ010000109.1 GCA_021814355.1 Acidobacteriota bacterium | reverse complement strand
TCTGAGGGGGGCGAACAGGGCCGAGCGGGGCCCGATCGTCACGCGCGCGGCCCCCGAGCGGGCCCGCAGCCACTGGCGCGCCCGCTCCTTCTCGCCCATGGAGGAGTGGAGGATGGCCACGGTTCCACCGAGCCGCTCCAGCAGGCGGCGGGCGAGTACGCTCGTGAGGGAGATCTCCGGCACGAGGTAGAGCGCGGCGCCGCCCGTCGCGAGGGCGGCCTCGATGAGCCGCAGGTAGACCTCGGTCTTCCCGGACCCGGTGATGCCGTACAGGAGGAAGGTACCGCCCCGCCCTTGCTCCATGGCGCCGCGCACGGCGGCCACGGCGCGGGCCTGGTCCTCGGAGAGGGCGTGAGGAGAAGGCCGCCCGGGAAGGCACGTAGGGGCGGTCTTGAAAAGCTCCACCAGCCCGGCCTCGGCCATCTCCGAGAGCGTGAAGAGGGGGACGCGCGCCAGCTTGGCCGCCAGTCCGGCCTCGGGGTAGCCCTTATCGGCCATCGTGATCAGGACGGAGAGGACCTTTCGGAAGGGCTTGGGAAGGCTTTCGTCGTCTCGCAGGGCCTCCGCCCGTCCGTCCGGCGCCAGGAGCGCCACGTGGTCGCGTCCGGTGCGGCGGCGCACCGCGCGGGCGTGTTCCTCCGCTTCGATCCATCCGCGGCGCAGTCCCTCGGCAAGGAGGGCGTCGGTGGCGGCGCCGAGGGCCGCCGCGAGCTTGGGACGCGGGAGGGGGCCAGCGCCCAGGGCCTCGCGGAGGGCCGAGGAGGCGGCGTTCCGCGCGAGGGCGCCCTCCTCCGTGAGCCGGTAGAGCGTCCTGGGCTCCGGGTCGAGAGCGGAGGGGTAGGCGCACCGCAAGACCATGCCGAGGGGGGCGAGGTAGTGGTCGGCCAGCCGCCGGGTGAAGGCGAGCATCTCCGGCGGGAGGAGTGGCTCTTGGTCTACCAGGGTCCTGAGAGACTTGAGCCCCGGCGGAAGCTCAGACGGCGGAGCTTCGGAGACCACCATCCCAGTGGCCGCGGCCCGGCCGAAAGGCGCCCGGACCCGACACCCCGGGGCCGGTGTCCGCCAGCCCTCCGGGACGGCGTACGTGAAGGTGTGGCGCAGGGGCACCGGAAGAGCCACCTGGACGGTGCGCGCGGGTTCCCGGGGCGAAGAGGTCACCGGGGTGTCCCTCGGCGCGCCAGCCGGAGGAGGAGGGCGTCCAGAACCCCCTGCGGGTCGTCCAGGAGGGTCTCAAGCCGGACGTAGAGGAGGGGCACGGGGCCTTTCCAGGAAGGCAGCCACTTCAGGGCGTCCTTCTCGGTGGTGAGCACGGCGTCGCATTTCAGCGCCGAGGCCCTCGATCGGACCGCGGCCTGGCGCTCGGCGGTGGGCTCCGCGTGGTCGGGAAAGGAGAGCGTCTCCGCGAGGTCCAGCCCCTCTTGGCGAGCCTGGGCGAAGAAGGTTTCGGGGCGGGCGGTGCCGGCGAAGGCAAGCAACCGCCGGCCGTGGAGAGAGCCGAGGTTGCCTGCTCCATCCGGGCCCAGTCCGGCGTGCCAGCGGAACCGCGCCGAGACGGCCGGCCGGCCGCCCCAGAGCGCGCGCAGCTTCGGCGGAAGTTCGTCGAAGGAACCGCGGGTGACGACGAGGAGGTCGGCCCGGCGGACGGCGGAGAGGGGCTCGCGGAGTCGTCCCACCGGCGGGACGCGCAGGTCGCCGGGGCGGCTCGCGTCCACCAGAAGAAGATCGCCGTCCCTCGCGACCCGTTGGTGTTGGAAGGCGTCGTCGAGGAGGAAGAGGTCCGGCGCCGGGTCCACCAGGGCCGCCGCCTCCTCCCGGCGCTCGCCCACGGCCACGGGGACGCCCGG
The DNA here is from genome assembly GCA_021814355.1 of Acidobacteriota bacterium. Lineage (GTDB taxonomy): Bacteria > Acidobacteriota > UBA4820 > UBA4820 > DSQY01 > JAEMPZ01. Next base: position 6,467 of record JAKAIJ010000109.1, on the reverse strand, counting down.
CAGGCCGCGGGCCATCAGGAGCGGCTCCTCGCCCACGTCGGCGGCGGCGCTCGCCGCACTCACGGGGAGCGGGCCCGTCGTCTCGCGGCCGTAGCCCCGGCTCAGGATCGCGGGCTTCAGGCCCAAATCCAGGCAGCGCCGTGCGAGGAAGAGGGTGAAGGGGGTTTTCCCCGTGCCGCCGAAGGTGAGGTTCCCCACCGCGAGCGCGGGGGCTGGGAGGGACGCCCCGCGCAGCAGCCCGGCGCGGTGGCACGCGGACTTCAGCCGCGCGGCCTCCAGGAAGGCGAGGCCGAGGGGGGCGAGCAGGTAGCTCCACCAGCGGCCGGTTCCGTCGCTCACGCCGCGGCTCCTTTCGGGAGGGCGCCCGCCGGGCCGTGGAAGCCGCTCGCCCGGCTGGGCGGCCTGGATTCCATCGTCACATCCCCAAGAACCGCGCGTAAAGGGCGCGCGCCCGGACCGGGTCCCTCGTCCCCTGGACCATGGCGCGCCCGTCGGCGTAGAGGGTGACGGCGTGACCCTCCCACTCGGTCTGGAGCAGGTAGGGGTTGCGGAAGACGGGGCCGGAGAGGCTCAGCCGCGCCTCCAGCGCCGCGAGGTCGAGAGCGGTGCCGGCGGGGGCCAGGACCAGGATGCTGTCGCGGCCGCAGAGCCGGTGGGTCCGGCTTCCTTCCCGTTCCTCGAGAAAGTCGAACCGACGGCCCCGGCAGCAGCGGCAGGCGGAATCGGCCGGGACGCGCGTCACGCGGAGGGACGGCTTCAGGAGCTCCACCTCCACGACCCCCGCCGCGAGCAGGTCGGCGCGCCCCGCGAGGAGCTTGAGGGCCTCGGCAGCCTGCACCGAGGCCACGGCGGTGGCCGCGGCCCCGAGGACCCCTACGGTCTCGCAGGTGGGGGCGCTTCCGGGGGGAGGGAGGACGGGCAGGAGGCAGCGCAGGCACGGACCCTCGCCGGGACGCACCGTCAACACCGTCCCCAGGGTGGAGACGACCCCGGCGTAAACCCAGGGCTTTGCCGCCTCTACCGCCGCGTCGTTGAGAAGGAACCGCGCCTCGTAATTGTCCGTTCCGTCCAACACCACGTCCACCCGCGCGAAGAGCTCCCGGGCCCGCTCGGGGCCCAGGTCGGCGTTCCAGGGGTCCACCCTCAGATCGCCCCGGATCGCGGAGAGCCTGCGCGCGGCGGCGTGGGCCTTGGGAAGCCGCTCCGCCACGTCCCTCTCGTCGTAGAGGACCTGGCGGTGGAGGTTGCTCTCCTCCACGAGGTCCCGGTCCACCACCACGAGGGAGCCGACGCCCGCCCGCGCGAGCAGCGAGGCGGCGGCGCACCCCAGGGCCCCCATCCCCACGACGCCGACCGCGGCCGCGGCGACGCGATCCTGGCCAGCGGGGCCCATCCAGGGGAGCAGCTCCTGTCGCGCGTACCGCTCGGCCATGGCGCCTCCGTCAGACCGAGAAGCGGCGCATCCGGACGTTGATCCCCAGCGCCGCGAAGAGGGTCATGGCCAGCAGGGCCGAGCCGCCGTAGGAGAGGAAGGGCAGTGGGATGCCCGTGGTGGGCAGGAGGCCGATGACCATCCCCACGTTGATCAGGATATGGTAGAGCAGGGTGAAGAAGGCCGCCGCCACCAGGAACCTCCCCTCGGGGTCCTTGGCCAATTCGAGGGTTCCCGCGAGCCGCAGGAGAAGCCCCAGGTAGAGCGAGAGCAGGAGCGCGGAGCCGAGAAAGCCAGTCTCCTCGGCCACCACGCCGAAAATGAAGTCGGTGTGGGGCGCGGGCAGGAAGTTGAGCCGGTTCTGCGTCCCCGAGCGGAGCCCCTTGCCGGTCACCTGTCCGCTGCCCACGGCGATCCGCGCCTGGACCACCTGGTACCCGGCCCCCTTCGGGTCAATCGAGGGATCGAGGAAGGTGAGGATCCGATCCTTCTGGTAGGGCTTGAAGAAGGTGAACCAGCCCAGGGCGAAGAGAACCGCCACGCCCACCGCGGCGAGCCCCGCCCACTTGACGATGCGGCCCAGCGGGGCTCCGCTCAGGTAGAGGATCGCGCCGAAGAGGGGCAGGAAGGTGGTGGCGGTGCCGAAGTCGGGCTGGGCCGCCGTGAGCGCCATGGGAAGCGCCGCGATGGCGAAGAGGATCGCGACGTCGCGTCGCTCGAGCGAACGGGCCGCCATATCCTTGATGTAGCCGGCGCAGGCGAGCGCGGCGAAGACCTTGGCCATCTCGCTGGGCTGGAGGCCCGCCGGGCCGAGGGAAAGCCAGGAGCGCGAGCCCGCCACGGAGTGGCCGATGAGGGGCATGGCGAGAAGGGTGAGGACCACGAGCCCGTAGAGGAAGGCGCTGTAGTCAATCCACACCTCGTAGGAGACCGCGAGCGCGGCGAGCAGCACGACCGCCGCCAGGGAGCCGTAGAGGAGCTGTCGGTCGCCCAGGGCGGCGAGACGGGTGCCGTGGGTGGCGGACTGGACCATCACCACGCCGTAGGTGATAAGCGCCAGGACGGTCAGAAACCCTGGCCAGTCGAGGAGTCGGAAAAAGCCGGCGGCCCTATCCCGCACGGTGGCCTCCTCCCGCTCCGAGCCGGGCCTGATCCGCGGGGGAGGGGGTGGGAGCCTCCGAGGGCGCGTCGCCGTCGGGCGGCAGCTCGCCGGGGGGCGTCGCGCCGGGCACGGTCTGCGCCCCCACGGGCTCCTTCCCGTAGAAGAGGTACTCGAGGCCGATGCGGGCGATCTTGGCGGCGATGTCGCCCCCGTGGCCGCCGTGCTCCACGAGGACGACGAAGGCCACCTTGGGGTCGCCGCGCGGGGCGAACCCGGCGAACCAGGCGTGGTCGCGTATGGCCTTGTCGAGGAGCCTGGTGTCCTTCCCGGCGCTGGCCTTCACCACCTGGGCCGTCCCGGTCTTGGCGCAGACGTCCAGCCCCTCGATGCGGCACGCCTTGCCGGTGCCGCCGCCGTTGACCACGCGCCAGAGCCCCTCCTTCACGACGGCCAGCGTCGAGGCGGAGACGTCGGTGCGCTGGAGCACCTCCGGTGGCGCCGCCGCCAGGTGGGGCTTCACCCGGACCCCGCCCGTGGCGAGCGTGGCGTAGAAGGAGAGGAGCTGCATGGGGGTGACCGTGAGGTAGCCCTGGCCGATGCTCACCGGAAGGGTCTCTCCGGGATACCAGGGGCCGAGTTTCCGGGCGGCCTTCCACTCGGGGCTCGGGAGAATGCCGCTGCCCTCCGCGGGGAGGTCCACGCCCGTGGGCCTGCCGAGGCCGAACCGCACCCCCCACTTGGCGAGGCGGTCAATGCCGACCTCGTTTCCCGCCTTGTAGAAGAAGACGTTGCAGGAGTTCTGGATAGCCGTCAGCAGGTCCACCGAGCCGTGCCCCCCCTTCGCCCAGCAGTGGAAGACGTTTCCGCCGAACTCCCAGGCGCCGCCGCATCCGAAGACCGTGGAGGTGGAGAGCTTGCCCTCCTCCAGCCCCACGAGCGCCACGAAGGGCTTGAACGAGGAGCCGGGAGGGTAGGCGCCCTGGATGGGGCGGTTGAGCAGCGGGTGGCGCGGGTCCTCCGCGAGGGCCTTCCAGGCGGCGGGGGAGACGTTCCCGCAAAAGAGATTGGGATCGAACTCGGGGATACTCACCCACGCCAGAATCTCGCCGGTGGCCGGGTCCATGAAGAGGGCGCAGCCCGTCTCGTCGCCGAAGGCCGTCTCCAGGAGCTTCTGCAGCTCCACGTCCAGGGTGAGGGAGAGGCTCCTGCCCGGGAGCGGCTCCTCCTGGATCCCCACGCCAGGGAGCCGCAGGGTGGGGTCGTCAATCTCGCGCCCCAGGCTGTTCACCTGCGCCGTGCGCCGGCCGTTGCGGCCCATGAGCACGGCGTTGGAGCTCTTCTCGACCCCCGACTTGCCCACCTCGAGGAAGGGGTCGGTGATGGGGATCCTCATCGCCTCGGACTCCTCCGGGGAGATGAGGCCCACGTACCCGAGGGAGTGGCCCAGCAGCGGGCCGTAGGGGTACTCGCGCCGCAGTTCCATCTCGATGGTAAGATGGGGCATCTCGGCCTGCCGGGCCTCCACCCGCTGGACCCACGAAGCGGGGACGTCCCGGGCCACCACCGCGAGGCTCTGGACGGGGCTTCGGAGCTGGGCCGCCCGCAGCTGGTCGCGGGTCATGGTCAAGCCAAGGTCGCGCCTCATCCCCTCGAGCGTCGTGACGACGTCGCCGCGCCGCGCGCTGTCCAGCACCAGGGAAAAGGAGACCCGGTTGCGGCAGAGGACCGCCCCCTTGCGGTCCACGATCATGCCGCGGGGGCTCCGCAGGACGATGCTCCGAGTGTAGTTGTTCTCGCTCAGCACGCGGTAGAAGTCGCCCCGCATGACCTGCAGGTAGAAGAGCCTGCCCAGCAGCACCGAGAAGAGGACCCAGACGAGGGCCTTGAGGAAGAGGGCCTTGGCGGGGAGGTCGCGCCGCTCCTGGAGGCTCATGGCCGCTCTCCCCGCGCGAGGAGCCGGTAGACCCGCTCGAGGCCGAGGGCCAGGAGCGGGGTGACGGCGGCGCTGACGGCCACGGGGCCCCAGAGGACGGCCGCGGCCAACGGCCGTTCCAGCGCCGAGAAGAGGGCGGTCACCAGCGCCGCGTCGAGCAGGACCGCGGCGAAGGTGAGCGTGAACAGCGCCCCGCGCCCCGTGATGACCATCTTCTCGCCGAGCCACCCGAACCCGTACCCCAGCAGCGTGAAGGCGATGCCGTGGTAGCCGGCGTGCTGCATGAGCAGGGCGTCGGTGAGGCCGCCCAGGACTGCCCCCCAGAGGACGCCGGCCAGCCGCTTCTGGCGGACCCCGAGGACCGCGAGCAGCGCCAGGAAGCAGTTGGCCGAGTTGAGGTCCCGGGAGACGAGCGGAAGCAGGACGAGCTGGACCGCCAACGCGAGGAGGCAGACGACGACCGTGGCGACGGCCGGTCTACGCACGGCCCTTCACCGCGAGGACCACCCAGGTGAGGGTGTCAAGGGCCGCCGCGGGCCTGAGGGTGATCCGCTTGAGATAGTCGCCGCCGTCCGAGACCGCTATGGCCGTGCCCACGGAGATCCCCGGCGGGAAGACCCCGTCCTCGCCCGAGGTGACGAACCGGTCGCCGGGCCGGACGTCGGCCTCGTTGGTGACCCAGCTCACCTCGATCGCGCGGCCGTCGCCCACGGCCACGCCGCGGGCGCCGGTGCGGGCGGTCATCACCCCCACGGCGGAGCTCGGGTCGGTGACGAGAAGCACCCGGTAGAAGTTCCCGCTGGAGGCCTGCACCTTGCCCACCACGCCGTCCGGGTCCAGAACCGGCGTGTCGGGAAAGACCGGTGCCGCGGGGTCGCAGGAGACGAGGAGGTACCGGCCGAAGGGCTCCCCGTAGCGCATCAGGGCGCGGCCCCCCACGAGACGGACGGCGGGCGGCGGGGGCACGTCCAGGAGTCTCCGGAGGCGGGCGTTTTCGTCCGCCAGCGGCTGGACGCGCTGGAGCTCGCCGCGGAGGGCGAGGTTCTCGCGGGACAGCGCCTCGGCCCGGAGCGCCGCGTCACGCTGCCAGAGGTAGGCGTCGAAGCCCTCCTGGGAGAAGCGGGCGGCGGAGTTGTAAGCGGTGAGGACGGGGCCGAAGAGGGCGAGCGCGGTCCCGCCCAGAACCGTCTGCCCGCCGCGCCGGACCTGGAGGGTGAGGGCCACCAGGTAGCCGACCGTGAAGAGGAGGAGCAGCAGTTCTGGCCGGCGGGAAGCCAGGGTCCTTTGCATCCATCAATCCAAGGCGATCCTCTTAAGGAGCTCGAAGTCCTGGAGCATCTTGCCGGCTCCCAGGACGACCGCGGAGAGGGGCTCGTCGGCGATGAGGACGGGCAGGCCCGTCTCCTCGCGGAGCCGCTTGTCCAGATTCTTCAGGAGCGCGCCGCCGCCCGCGAGGACGATCCCGCGGTCCACGATGTCGGCCGCCAGCTCGGGGGGCGTCTGCTCCAGGGCCTCCTTCACGGCGCCGATGACGATGGAGACGGGGCGGGAAAGGGCCTCCCGGATCTCCTCGGAGGTGACCACGAGGGTCTTGGGGATGCCGTCCGAGAGGTCGCGCCCCTTGATCTCCATGGACTCCTCCTTGTCGAGCGGGTAGGCGGAGCCGAGGCGGATCTTGATCTCCTCGGAGGTGCGCTCGCCAATGAGGAGGTTGTACTTGCGCTTGATGTACTGGGTGATGGCCTCGTCCATCTCGTTGCCGGCCACGCGGACGGTCTGGGAGTAGACGATGCCCGCCATGGAGATGACCGCCACGTCGGTGGTGCCTCCGCCGATGTCCACGATCATGTTGCCCGTGGGCTCGGTGATGGGCATGCCTGCGCCGATGGCCGCGGCCATCGGCTCCTCCACCAGGGCGACCTCGGAGGCCTTGGCCCGGTAGGCCGACTCGCGCACGGCCCGTTTCTCGACCTGGGTGATCTGCGAGGGGACGCCGATGA
>JAKAIJ010000108.1 GCA_021814355.1 Acidobacteriota bacterium | reverse complement strand
CGCGATCTCCATGACCAAGTTCAAAAAGGAACTCCAGTTTGAGTGGCATTAACAGGCGGCTGAGAAACTCGCGGCCTACGGGAGTTCTTCAACAGCCTGTTATCCAGAGCGCCTTAAGTCGGCGCTCTGGATGCGGGTGGGGGTCCGGGGGAGGCCAAGCGCGGTGGCCTCCCCCGGTAGGGCCCGCGGGGAGGGCCAAGGGCTTGCGCGGCCTGCAAGGCCGCCCTTGCAAGGCCTGGGGCCTTCCCCGCGAATACAGCGCGCCATGCCTGGAGGCCGTGAAAAAAACGTCGCGGATTTATGACGCGCTGTATAACGCGCCCCAGGGGGCGAGGCGGGGGGACCGGCCGTCACCCTGGCTCCTCCCCGCCCCGTTGCTCTGCGCCGTCGCCCTCGCGGCCTGCACGGCCCGCACCCCTCCCTCCGCCGTCGCGCCGCTGCGCCTCGGCGCCTACGCGGGCCAGGTGGCGGTGACGGCCACCTACCGGGGACGGGGCTTCGCCTTCCGTGCAGGCTGCGCCGTGGACCCCGCCGCCGGAGCCCGCCTCGAGGTGCGCGACCCGATGGGCGGGACCCGCCTCCTCCTGCTGCTGCGGCCGGACGCGGGCGAGTTCCTCTCACCCGGTACGGGCGAGGAGGCGGTCTGGGACGGGGGGAGCGAGGAACTGCCCTGGAACCCGCTGGACCTCTGGACCCTGCTGGCCGCCGTCCCCCCCCCGCACCGGGACACGGTGTCCTACGACGCGATCGGGCGACTAGTCTCCTGCCGGTGGAGCGGCCGGGGCTCGATCCTCGAGGGTCGGTTCTTTGCCGCAAAGGAGGGCGCCTTTCCGTACGCCTCGGCCACCCTCGCGGGGCCCGGCGCGGCCCGTCTCGAGGTGCGCTGGGCCGCGGTGCGCCCCGCGGCCCCCCCCGAGGGATTCCTGGCCCGCCCCGCCTCCCTCGCCTTTGCGGCCGTCCCGCTGGATCGCCTTCTAGAAGGGGTCTCCCGGTGAGCCCCCGCCAGGTGTTCAAGGCCTTCGCGAAGGTCAACCTGGGCTTGGAGGTCTTGGGGCGCCGCGCGGACGGCTACCACGACGTGCGGACGGTCCTCCAGACCATCGGCCTCGCGGATACCCTGGAGGTCTTCCCGGCGCGCGAAGGGATCGCCTTCACCTGCTCGGACCCTTCGCTGCCGACGGGAGAGGACAACCTCGTCGTGAAGGCGGCTCGGCTCGTGCAGCGGGAGTTCGGCGTGCGCGCCGGTGCCCGTCTCTCGCTCACCAAGCGGATCCCCAGCCAGGCCGGGCTCGGGGGGGGGAGCTCGGACGCGGCGGTGGCGCTCCTGGCCACGGCCCGCCTCTGGAAGGTGGAGCCCGACCGGCAGCGCCTCCTGAAGCTCGCCGCCGGGCTCGGTAGCGACGTTCCCTTCTTCCTCTGCGGCGGCACCGCCCTTGGCGTGGGCCGGGGGGAGGAGGTCTACCCCCTTCCCGACGGCCCCTCGGCCCACTTGGTGGTGGCCTGGCCCTCCTGCGGCATGTCCACCGCCGTGGCGTACCAGCTCCTCGAAAATCGGTTGACAGCCCCCAGGGAGCCCCATACAATACAGACCATCGTCGGTGACGTGGTCCGGGGCAGGCTGTCCGAGCGGCACCTGTTCAACCGCTTCGAGGAGGTGGCGGCGCTCAGCGAAACGGCCCGGGAGGCGGAAGCGGTCCGGCGGACCCTCTTCGCGGTCGGCGCGACGAGGGCCCTGATGGCCGGTTCCGGCTCCGCCTGGGTGGGTTTCTTCCCCGGCCGGGCCGCGGCCCTCGCCGGAGCTAAGGCGATGGCCCATCGGGGGTTCGGCGCGGCGGCCACGGCGACCCTGACGCGAGCATCGTACTGGGAGCGGGTGCTGCCCGATCCTGGAAAGGAGTGGCTCCCATGAAGATCACCGACGTCCGCATCTTCCCGGTCGAGGACAAGAAGCTCAAGGCCTTCGTCTCGATCATCTTCGAGGGATGCTTCCTCGTCTCGGACATCAAGATCATTGATGGGAACAAGGGGCTCTTCCTCTCCATGCCGAGCAAGAAGCGCCGCGACGGGACCTTCAAGGACGTGGCCCATCCGCTCAACAGCGAGACCCGGAAGATGATGGAGGACGTCATCTTCGGCAAGTACCGCGAGGAGCAGGCGGCCGGGCGTCCCGCCATGACCCCCGAGCAGGTCGAGGCCGCCGACACGGTGCCCCCCTCCCCCGAGGCCGCGCCCGACTCCTGAGCGTCCGCCGGGGCTCTTCCGAACTTCGGCCCCTTGTCCCCGAGGCGGAACCTTTCCCGTCCGCTCCTGTCCCACCCTCCTGTCGGGTGCTATAGTGGTGTCGTCCGAGACCTTTCTTGGGAGGGGACCATGAGCGAGGCCGCGCCGGACCGGAACCCCCGGATCCTGTCCCTCGTCGTCCTGGCGGCGGTGCTGCTGGCCGCCTTCGTGCTGACCGTCCAGTTCGGCCGTGCCCTGGTGCAGGCGGGAGGCGGGCCTCCCGGCAAGGGTTCGCCGGCCGCCGCCGCGAGCGGGAAGGGAGAGAAGGTGGCCCCGGGATGGAAGGGCGTGGAGCAGCTCATCGGGGAGCAGAAGTTCGAGAAGGCCCTCGAGGCCGTCGGCAAGATCCGTGAAGCCGCGCGGGCGGCCGGAGACGAGGAGGAGTGGACCCGCGCCCTGGTGAAGGAGGTCCAGCTCCGGATGGGCCTCCACGGCTACGAGACCGCGGTGCGGTTCCTCAAGGAGCAGCCCTGGCCCAAGGGCGAGGCGGGCCGGGACGTGCTCGACCTCTTCTACGCCCACAGCCTGCTCACCTACTACCGCGCCTACTCCTGGGAGATCGTCCGGCGCGAAAAGGTGGAGTCCAAGGGCGTGGACCTGAAGGCCTGGACCAAGGACGAACTCTTCGCCGAGGCGCAGCGGGCCATGCTCGAGGTCTGGGCCCGGCGCGAAGCGCTGGGCCGCGAAAAGGTGGTCCGCCTCAAGGAGTACCTCCAGCCCAACGACTACCCCGAGGGGGTACGCGACACCCTCCGGGACGCCGTGGCCTACCTCCTGACGGAGCTGCTCGCCGACACCTCCTTCTGGACGCCGAAGCAGTCGAACCAGGTCTACGCCCTGGACCTGCCGGGCCTGCTCAAGGGCCCCTCGGGCTGGTGGGAGCGCGGCGCGGGGGGGGAGCCGGTCCTCTCGGACCCCGCGGCCCACCCGCTCGTCAAGATCGCCGCGGTCCTCTCGGACCTCGAGGGGTGGCACACCTTCCGCGGGGAGCGGGAAGCCGCCCTGGAGGCGCGCCTCGCGCGGCTCCGCCATTTTCACGGCAGCTTTACCCGCAGCGAGGATCGGGCCCTTATCCGAAAGGACCTAGAGGAGCGACTCCCCGGCTTCCGCGCCGTCCCCTGGTTCTCCATGGGGAAGGCCGAGCTGGCCGAGATGGTCCGGCAGGAGCCCGCGGACGAGGCTCCCGACGCCTTGGTCCAGGCCCGCGCCGTCGCCCTCGAGGGGCTCCGGGCCTATCCCGACTCTCCGGGGGGCCGACGCTGCGACTACATCGCCCAGTCCATCGAGGCGCCCGAGTACGACCTCTCCTCCATGAAGAGCGACGCGCCCTCCCGGCGGTCGCTGCTGGTGACCCACCGGAACCTCCAGGCCCTCGCCTTCCGCGCCTACCCCGTGGACCTGGTCCGGCGGGTGGAATCGGCGCGGGACTACAACCTCCTGCCCCGTTGGGACGAGGTGCGCGAGCTGCTCAAGTCCGCCCGGCCCGCCGCCGAGTGGCGCGCCGAGCTTCCCGCCACCCCTGACTACCGCACCCACCGGACCTTCGTGACCCCCCCGGCCCTCAAGCCCGGCCTCTACCTCGTGGCCGCCTCCGCCAAGCCGGGCTTCCCCGACGCCCGGAACCGTATCCAGGCGGTGGGGATCGTGGTGGGGGACCTCGTGCTGCTCGCGCGGGACGACGGCGAGGGCGGGCAGGAGGTCCAGGCGGTAAGCGGCGCCACGGGCAGGCCCGTGGCGGGCGCCGACGTCATGCTCTACCGCTGGGACTGGCAGAGGGGGCACCAGAGGACGGAGACGAAGCGGACGGGCGACGACGGCGCCGTGCGCTTCACCCGCCCCGGGGGCGAAGGGGGGAGCTTCTTCTTCCTTGCGCGCAAGGGGGAGGAGGTCGCCCTCGACGAGGACTACCGCGGCTTCTACACGCCCCAGAAGCCCGCCGAGCGGACCGCCTCGCTGGTCTACACGGACCGGAGCATTTACCGCCCCGGCCAGAAGCTCTACTGGAAGGTCCTCGCCTACCGCGGCCGCGGCGACCTGGGCCGGTTCCAGGCGCTTTCCGGCGCAGCGGTCTCGGTCTCCCTGTGCGACCTGAACAACCAGAAGGTGGCCGACGCCACCGTCACGACCAACGGGTACGGAACCGCCAGCGGCGAGTTCCAGATCCCCCCGGGGCGTCCCCTGGGTGCCTGGCGCGTCGTCTCCTCCCTGAACGGCGCCGCCGGGGTCCGGGTGGAGGAGTACAAGCGGCCCACCTTCGAGACGGCCTTCAAGGATCCCGCCGCGCCGCTCCGGCTCAACCGTCCCGCCACCCTCGCGGGGGAGGCCAGGTACTACTTCGGCCTGCCCGTGGTGAACGGGTCGGTGGTGTGGCGTGCGACCCGGCGACCGGTCTACCCGTGGTGGTGGGGCTGGTACGGCTGGGGCGGGGACACCTCCCCTCAGACCGTGGGGACGGGGACCGCCAAGCTCAAGGAGGACGGCACCTTCGAGGTGACCTTCACGCCCTCCGCCGACGAGCGCGAGGCCTCCTCGCCCGGGATGAGCTACCGGTACGAAGTCTCGGCCGACGTCACCGACGAGGGCGGCGAGACCCGGACGGCCACCCGCGGGTTCCGGCTCGGCTTCGTGTCGGTGGAGGCCCGGCTCGACTCGGAGGAGGCCTTCCTGACGGAGGGCGGCGGCGGGACGTTCACCGTCCACAGGACCGACCTCAACGGGACGCCCAAGGCCGGCGCGGGGAGCTGGCGCCTCACGGCCCTCGCCCAGCCCGACAAGACTCTCCTGCCGGCGGACCTGCCGGTGCCCGCCCCGCCCGCCCCCAAGGGCGGCGCCGAGCCCTACCGGACCCCCGGCGACGCCCTCCGCCCTCGGTGGGACGCGGGGTACACCCCCGACGCGGTCTTGCGCACCTGGAAGGACGGGACCGAGAAGGGCCGGGGGACCGTAGCCTGCAACGAGAAGGGGGAGGGCCGGGTGACGCTCCCGGCGCTCGCGCCCGGGGCCTACCGGCTCGCCTACGAGACGAAGGACGACTTCGGCGCCCCCTGCACCGCCTCCAAGGAGTTCGTGGTGGCGGCGGCCAGGACCCCGCTGGCCCTGCCCGCGCTCCTCCTCGTCCAGCGCGGCTCCGTGCCCGTGGGCGGCATGGCGCGGTTCTTCGTCCACTCCGGGCTCGCCGGTCAGCCGCTGCTCTTCGAGCTCTACCGCGACGGGCGCCTCCTGGAGCGGCGGCGGCTCGAAACGGGCCGAAGCGACGCGCTCATCGAAATTCCCGTGGCCGAGAAGGACCGGGGTGGGTTCGGCGCCCGGCTCACCCTGGTGCGCGACCACCAGGTGGTCAGCTTCGCCGAGTCGGTCTACGTCCCCTGGGACGACAAGCAGCTCCAGGTGGAGTTCTCCACCTTCCGCGACAAGCTCCGGCCGGGCGGCACCGAGACCTGGCGGGTGGCCGTCAAGGCCCCCGGCGGGAAATCCGCCGAGGCGGGCGCCGCCGAGCTGCTCGCCTACATGTACGACAAGAGCCTGGACCTCTTCGCCCCCCACACGCCGCCCAACCCGGCCGGGCTCTACCCGAGCCACACGGGCACCGGCTCCTACGGGACCAGCCTGGGCCAAGCCTCCACCTGTTACAGCGAGACGTGGGGCTGGAACGACCTGCCCTCCTACCCGGTCTTCCGGGGGGATGAGCTCCGCTTCTACGATGGCTACGGAATCGGCGGCCCGGGACAGCGCGGCTACCCGATGAGCGGCATGGATGCGATGGCGGAGGGGAGGACTCGGGCGGCTGCTCCCGCCCCGCCCGCCTCCGCGCCCGCCAAGGCCATGAAGGACGAGGCCGCGGCGCCCCGCGAGCAAGAGGCGGACAAGAAGGGCAAAGCCGGGAGCCTGGAAGAGCCCAAGGTCGCCGCCGCGGACGGCGGAGGGGAGGCCCAGCCCATCCGCTCCAACTTCGCCGAGACCGCCTTCTGGCAGCCTCACCTGCTCACCGACAAGGAGGGCTCCGCGATCGTCGAGTTCACCGTCCCCGACTCCGTCACCGCCTGGAACGTCTGGGTCCACGCGGTCACCCGCGACCTGCGCGCGGGCTCGGTCCACAAGGAGACGCGGAGCGTGAAGGACCTCATGGTCCGGCCCTACGTCCCGCGGTTCTTCCGCGAGGGCGACCGGGCCGACCTCAAGGTGGTGGTGAACAACGCCTCGGACCGCGACCTTTCCGGCGCGGTCTCCCTCGAGGTCTTCGACCCCGACACCAACGAGAACCTGGCGCCCGCCTTTGGGCTCCCCGCCTCCGTTCCGCCCCAGAGCTTCACCGTGAAGCCGGGCGGCGGCGCCAACGTCACCTTCGCCCTCGCCGCTCCACCTCGGGTGGGCATGGTGGCTTTCAAGGTCGTGGCCAAGGCGGGGGACCTCTCGGACGGTGAGCTGCGCCCCCTGCCGGTCCTGCCGGGGCGGATGCACCTGGCCCAGTCGCGCTTCGTCACCCTCAAGGACGCGGACCGCCGCGAGCTCGTCTTCGAGGAGATGGCGAAAGGGGGCGACCCGTCCCTCATCCACGAGAAGCTGGTGGTGACCGTGGACGGCCAGCTCTTCTACGGCATCCTCCAGGCCCTGCCCTACCTCGTGAACTACCCCTACGAGTGCACCGAGCAGACGCTTAACCGGTTCCTCTCCACGGGCATCCTCACGAGCCTCTACCGCGACTACCCCGCGGTGGCCAGAATGGCGCAGGAGTTTTCCAAGCGCGAGACCCCCTACGAGGCCTTCGACGACAACGACCCCAACCGCAAGATGGCGCTGGAGGAGACGCCGTGGCTCGAGGACGCCCGCGGCGGCAAGGACGCGGGCTACGGCATGGTGAAGGTGCTCGACCCGCGCATCGCCACCGCCCAGCGCGACGCCTCCCTCGCCAAGCTCCTCAAGTCGCAGACCTCCCTGGGGGGCTTCCCCTGGTGGGCCGGCGGCCCGCCCTCGCCCTACATGACCCTCTACATCGTCTACGGCTTCTCCAAGGGGCTCGAGTTTGGCGTGGAGCTGCCGAAGGAGCCGGTGGTGAAGGCCTTCAGCTACCTCCACCGCCACTACCTCGACGAGTGCGTGAAGGAGATGATGGCCGATGACGTGGGCTGGGAGTTCGTCACCTTCCTCAACTACACCCTCTCCAACTTCCCCGACGAGAGCTGGTCGGGCGGGGTCTTCACGGCCGCCGAGCGCAAGCAGATGCTCGACTTCTCCTTCAAGCACTGGAAGGACCATTCGCCCTACCTCAAGGGCTACCTCACCCTTACCCTCAAGCGCGCGGGCCGCTCCGCCGACGCGAAGCTCGTGTGGGACTCGGTGATGGATTCGGCCAAGACCACCCGCGACGAGGGGACCTCCTGGGCCCCCGAGGACCGGGGCTGGCTCTGGTACAACGACACGATCGAGACCCACGCCTTCGCCCTCCGCACCCTCATGGAGCTGAGCCCGAAGGACTCGCGCACCGACGGCCTCGTCCAGTGGATCTTCCTCAACAAGAAGCTCAACCACTGGGAGTCCACGCGCGCCACCGCCGAGGTGCTCTACTCGGTGGCCCACTACCTGCGGGCCACCGGCGCCCTCGGCGTGAAGGAGAGCGTCTCCGTCGCGGCCGGCAGCGTCCAGACCACCTTCGCCTTCGACCCTGACGTCTACACGGGCAGGAAGAACCAAGTGGTCGTCCCCGGGGAAAAGGTGGACCCCAGGACCATGTCCACCGTCGTCGTGACCAAGGAGGGGAAGGGCTTCGCCTTCGCATCGGCCACCTGGCACTTCTCCACCGAGAAGCTCCCGGAGAAGGGGAGCGGCGACCTCTTCGCCGTGGAGCGCGCCTACTTCCGCCGGGTGAAGACCGGAGACCAGATCACCCTCCAGCCGCTGGCCGACGGCGCGCCGCTCGCGGTGGGCGACGAGCTCGAGGTCCAGCTCTCTCTGCGGGCCCGGCACGCCGCCGAGTACGTCCACCTGCGCGATCCCCGGCCCGCCGGATGTGAGCCGGTCGCCGTCACCTCGGGCTACAAGTGGGACCTGGGGCTGGCGCGCTACGAGGAGGTACGGGACAGCGGCACCAACTTCTTCATGGAGTGGGTCCCCCAGGGC
>JAKAIJ010000107.1 GCA_021814355.1 Acidobacteriota bacterium | reverse complement strand
ACCGGGTGACGGCCGCCTTTTTCTTGGGCCAGGCGGGCGCCCTCGTGGAGCTCGCGCTCCTCAACCGCCTCCACGCCGAGATGGCCCTGCGGGACCCGCTCACCGGGCTCTTCAACAGGCGCCACTTTGACGAGCGTCTCCTGCTAGAGCTCCGGAGGTCCCAGAGGGACGGTTCCAGCGTGGCGCTCGCCATCGCCGACCTGGACCACTTCAAGCGCATCAACGACACCTACGGTCACCCGGCGGGGGACGCGACGCTCCGGGAGGTCGCGGGGCGCATCCTCTCGGCGGTGCGCGACGTGGACGTGGTCTGCCGCTACGGCGGAGAGGAGTTCGCCGTCATCCTGCCGGCCTGCGCCCTCGAGGAGGCGGCCCGCGTGGCCGAGCGGGTGCGCAAGGCGGTGGAGGGGCTTCCGGTGGCGGTGGACCCCCAGACCTCGCTGCCGGTGACGCTTAGCGTGGGGGTGTCGGCCTTTCCCGCGCCCGTCGCCAACGCCATCGAGCTGGCCCGCTCCGCGGACGCGGCCCTCTACCGCGCCAAGGGGGCCGGCCGGAACAGGGTCTCCCTCGCGCCTTCGTAATGGCGTGTTGGAAATTCACCGGATTCGGGAGGGAATCGGAAAAGTGGGGGAAATGCCCCGCCTCAGGGTCGCAAGATCTTTCCGGGGTTGACCCCAAAGTCTTGAAAGCACTACAATGAGCGGCTACGGTGGTGGCCGGGGATTCGCGAAAGAGCTACGGGCACGCCACGGAAATAGACGGGGGGAAGAGGAGGCGCAGTTGCGCCTTCCCCGCGAAGTGGGCCGAATGGGCTGAACGGCGAATGTCCAGCCCGGGGCACGGGTCGGGAGGGGAGATGCGCGTCCTGTTGATCGGGTCCGGGGGTCGAGAGCACGCCCTCGCCTGGAAGCTCTCCAAGTCGCCCCTGTTGAGCCGCCTTGACTGGGCCCCGGGAAACGGCGGCCTGGAGCCCCCCGCCGCCGCCGTGCCCATCCCCGCCGAAAACGTCCAGGCCCTGGCGGCCTACGCCCGGGAGACCCGCCCCGACCTGGTAGTGGTGGGCCCCGAGGCGCCCCTCGCCCTCGGGCTCTCGGACCGGCTCCAGGCGGACGGAATCGCCGTCTTCGGGCCCTCCCGCGGCGCCGCCCGGCTCGAATCCTCCAAGCGGTTTGCCAAGGAGTTCTGTCTCCGCCACGGTATCCCCGCGGGGGGACACTGGGCTTTCACCGAGGTCGGTGCGGCCCGCGCGTGGCTCGACGCCTACACCGGCGCCTTCCCCCTGGTTCTGAAGGCCGACGGACTCGCCGCCGGCAAGGGCGTGCTCATCTGCGAGGACGCGGCCCAGGCTCGCGAGGCCCTGGCCGCCATCATGGAGCGCCGCGAGTTCGGCGAGGCGGGGGACGCCCTCGTGGTGGAGGAGTTCCTCGAGGGCGAGGAGGCCTC
Organism: Acidobacteriota bacterium; assembly: GCA_021814355.1. GTDB lineage: Bacteria > Acidobacteriota > UBA4820 > UBA4820 > DSQY01 > JAEMPZ01. Next base: position 7,157 of record JAKAIJ010000107.1, on the reverse strand, counting down.
CCTGCTCGCCTTCTGTGACGGCACCCGGGCGGTTCTCATGCCCGCGGCGCGCGACCACAAGCGCGCCCTCGACGGGGACAGGGGGCCCAACACCGGCGGCATGGGCGCTTACTGCCCCAGCAACCACGTGGGCACGGAACTCCAGGGCGAGGTGCTACGGACCATCGTCCTGCCCGCCCTGCGCGGGATGGCTTCGGAGGGCCACCCCTACCGGGGCGTGCTCTACGCGGGGCTCATGCTCACGAGGTCGGGCCCCAAGGTTCTGGAGTTCAACTGCCGCTTCGGCGACCCCGAGACCCAGGCGGTCCTCCCGCGGCTCGCCTCCGACCTGCTCCCCATCCTCGCGGGATGCGCCCGGGGCGAACTTTCCCCCGCGGCCGTGGAGTGGGCCCGGACGGCCTGCGTCACGGTGGTGCTCTGCTCCGGGGGATACCCGGGCCCCTACGCCAAGGACAAGGAGATCAGGGGAGTCGAGGAGGCGGCCACGGTGCCGGGCGTGGTGGTCTTCCACGCCGGAACGCGCCGCGAGAAGGACCGGCTCCTCACCGCCGGGGGACGCGTCCTGGACGTCACCGCCCTCGGCCACGACCTGCGCACAGCCCGCAGCCGCGCCTACGAGGCCGCGGCCCGCATCCGCTTCGAGGGCGTCCAGTACCGCAGAGACATCGCAGGGAGGCCCTGAACCCCCGCTCCACCGGCCCCGCGCCGGGCGAGAGCCCCCAGGAGGTCCCCATGTCCGAGTTCCCCACTCTGCCTTCGATCGTCACCGAGCTCCCCGGCCCGAAGGCCAAGAAGCTCATCCAGCGCGACGCCAAGCACGTCTCCACCTCCTACACCCGCGGCTACCCGCTGGTGGCCGAGGAGGCGAGGGGGGCGATCGTGAAGGACCCCGACGGGAACTTCTTCCTCGACTTCGCCGCCGGCATCGCCGTGGTCTCCACGGGCCACTGCCACCCCGCGGTGGTGGCCGCCATCAAGGGGCAGGCGGACCGGCTCATCCACATCAGCGGCACCGATTTCTACTACACGGCGCAGGTGGAGGCGGCGGAGCGGGTGGCCCGCCACGTGCCCGGCAAGGGGACCAAGCGCGTCTTCTTCGGGAACTCCGGCGCCGAGGCCATCGAGTGCGCCATCAAGCTTGCCAAGTACTACACGGGCCGCAAGCGGTTCATCGCCTTCTACGGCGCCTTCCACGGCCGGACCACCGGCGCCCTCGCCCTCACCGCCTCCAAGGCCGCCCAGAAGGAGCGATTCTTCCCCCTCATGGACGGCGTCCACCACGCGCCCTACGGCTACTGCTACCGGTGCCCCTACGGCCAGACCTACGGCAAGTGCCGGTTCGAGTGCGTCGGCTTTCTCGAGGACACGATCCTGAGGACGGTGGCCCCCGCGTCCGAGGTCGCTGCGATCTTCGTGGAGCCCATCCAGGGCGAGGGCGGCTACGTGGTGCCGCCCCCGGAGTTCATCCAGGGGCTGCGCAAGATCTGCGACAAGCACGGCATGCTGCTGGTAGCCGACGAGGTGCAGTCGGGTATCGGGCGCACGGGCAAGTTCTGCGCCATGGAGCACTTCGGGGTGACCGCGGACATCACCTGCCTCGCGAAGGGGATCGCCTCGGGCCTTCCGCTCTCGGCCTGCGTCGCCTCGGACGCCATCATGGACTGGAAGCCGGGGAGCCACGCCTCCACCTTCGGGGGCAACCCTCTGGCCACCGCCGCCGCCGAGGTCACCATGCGGCTGGTGGACGAATCCCTCATGGCCAACGCCGCCAGCCAGGGCGAGTTCATCCTGGCGGGGCTGAGGGAGATGATGGGCAAGTACGACGTCATCGGCGACGTGCGCGGCAAGGGGCTCATGATCGGCGTCGAGTTCGTCCGCGACCGGGTGGGCAAGGAGCGTCTCCCCGAGCTCCGGGACGAGGTGGAGGTGGAGTGCTTCCGGAACGGCGTGCTTCTTCTGGGCGCTGGCCCCAACACCCTGCGCATCTGTCCGCCCCTCATCATCAACCGGGAGCAGGCCAAGTTTTTCCTGGGGGTCTTCGAGAAATCCCTGAAGAGCGCCCTCAAGAGGATGGGGTTCAAGGGCTTCCCCTTCTGACGCGCCCTATTTCCGGACAGGCCCCAAACCGGCGGCCGTCCCGGGGGCGCCGGGCGCCCCTTTACACGTCCGCGGGCCTGTGCTATACAGAGCGTCTGAAATGATGGCGCGTTCTGGTTCCTTGGCCGTTCACGAGACGCTCTGTATTCGCGGGGAAGGCCCCACCCCTTGCGAAGGCGGCCTTCGGTCGCGCAAGGGTTTGGCCCTCCCCGCGGGCCCTACCGGGGGAGGCCACTGCGCTTGGCCTCCCCCGGACCCCCACCCGCATCCAGCGCGCAAAGATCTGCGGCGCGCTGTATAGCGTGGAAAGCGGAGAGTCCGCATGGATGTCGTCTTTTGGGGCGCCCGCGGCAGCGTACCCTGCTCCTCCAAGCAGAAGATCACCTACGGCACCAACACGCCGTGCCTCGAGATGGTCTTCTCGGACCACGAGCGGATCGTCTTCGACGCGGGGACGGGCCTGGTCTCCCTGGGCAACCACCTGGAGAAGCTCGGATTCCCCAACTGCGACCGAATCCACCTCTTCTTCTCCCACTTCCACTGGGACCACGTCCAGGGCCTGCCCTTCTTCAAGGCGGTCTACCGCAAGGAGACGACCCTGCGGCTCTATGGCCAGCCCGGGATCGAGACCGTCTTCTCCAGCCAGATGACGGCGCCCTTCTCGCCCGTCCCCTTCGAGGCCCTCCCGGCCAAGATCGAGGTGATCACGCTAGACGCGCCCATTGCCCTCGGCGACGTCCGGGTGACCCCCATCCCCCTCAACCACCCCCAGGGCTGCTACGCCTACGCGGTAGAGCACCGTGGACGCAAGATCCTCTACGCCACCGACACGGAGCCGGACGGCGGGCCCATGGACGCCAGCCTCCTCGCGGGGGCCCGGGGCGCGGACGTGCTCGTGATGGACTCCAACAACGCGGTGGAGGAGCTCGAGCAGCGCCGCGGCTGGGGCCACTCGAGCTGGGTGGACTGCGTGAACCTTGCCCAGAAGGCGGGCGTGAAGAAGCTGATCCTCTTCCACCACGACCCCTTCCACGACGACGAGAAGGTCACCCAGAAGCAGCGTCTCGCCCAAGAGCGGTTCCCCGACTCCTTCTGCGCCTACGAAGGGATGCGCGTGAAGGTGAGCCGGGAGCCTTGACCCGCGCCGCTTTAGCCCTCGGCGCCAATCTGAACAGCCCCCGCGACACGCTTCTCTCCGCGCAAGTTGCCCTCCTTGCCCGACCCGCCTCGCCCCTGCGCCTTCTGGCCGCCTCGCCCCTCTACGCCACCGAGCCCGTGGAAGGCCCCTCCCAGCCGTGGTTCCTCAACCAGGTCCTGCTGGTGGAGGGGGCGTTCTCCGCGGAGATGCTCCTTCTCCTCGCCCGGGCGGTGGAGCGCGCCCACGGACGGAGCCGGGCGGTCCCGAAGGGTCCCCGCATCCTCGACGTGGACCTGCTCTTCGTAGACGGCGCGATCCTCTGCACCAAACGGCTCACCCTGCCCCACCCCGCGCTCCACCGGCGGCGGTGCGTGCTGGCGCCGCTCTGCGACGTGGCGCCGGAGTGGCGCCACCCGCGGCTCGGCGCGACCGCGAAGGAGCTCCTGGCCCGCTGTCCTCTCCCTGGGCGCGTCCTCCGGCTCGGCCCGGGATAAAATGAAGTCGCGACAAAGCACTCCGAGCGCACGGAGTTTTCAACCGTGCGCTGGACCTCTGTCGCGCGGGATATAACATTTGTTAAGGATTGCACTTCGTTGGGGAAGAACCTAAACTATCCCCACCGGGATCTATCACCTTGCTTCCGCTCTGCCTTGACCAGATGGAGGGGAGGTCTCCATGGAAAGGCGCTTTGCGTTCTTTTTACTGGTGATCATTCTGGGCCTTGTGGGACCGGTCGCGGCCCCGGCCCAGACCCTCACGATCAACTCGCCCGCCGATCAGGCGCACCTTCCGCTCACAAACCTCGAGTTCTTCAACCTGACCTGGTCCTGCACGCAGAGCGTCACACAGCTCGAGATCTGGGTCAACGGGACCCCCTACTGCTCGACGTGCGGCAGCGGGTTCTCCGGCACCTACACGCTGGACTCGTGGCTGGACCCGCCCTTCTACGGAACGCAGTGCGGCCACACGCTCCAGCTCCGCGGCCTGGTGGGTTCCCAGTGGATCTACTCTGCCCCCGTGGTCATCTACGACGAGAGCTGGCCGTTCAAGACCTGCCTGGGTCCGCCCTCCTGCGCGGTCTCCGCCATGGGCGGGCCGGTGGACGTGGCGACGGGGAAGATGTACTACGACCGGGAGGACCTTCGGATCGAGGGGCCCCTCCCGCTGGTCTTCACGCGGCGCTACAACCATTCCAGCCGCGCGACCCTCGGCCCCTTCGGGTACGGCTGGACCCACTCGTACAACATGGCCCTGACGTTCCTGACGGGGGCGATCCAACTCCGCGACGCGGAGGGGAAAAACGTGCTGTTCCCCAAGAAGGCCACCTCCGGCTACGACGATAACCGCCGCTTCCACCTGACGCTGGCCGTCGTCACGGGCGGCTACCGCGTCACGGCCAAGGACCAGACGAAGTACAACTTCAACAGCAGTGGAAAGCTGACCTCCATCGTGGACCGCAACGGCAACACCCTCACCATGGCCTACGACGCGAGCAACCGGCTCTCCACCGTCACGGATCCCTTCGGGCGGGCCTTCACGCTCGGCTACGACGCGAGCAGCCGGATCACCTCCCTGACGGACGGCACGCGGACGGTGACCTACGGCTACACCGACGGCCAGAGCAACCTCAACTCGGCCACCTACCCGGGGGCGCAGACCTGGGCCTACGCCTACGGCGCCGCGCCCGCGAACCACCGCCCCGAGACGATCAGCGACCCGATGGGCCACGTGGTGGAGGCGATCACCTACGACCTCTCCGACCGGGTGGCGACCTGGTCGCGCCAGGGGGGCGCCGAGCAGCTCACCTTCACCTACACGAGCGCGACGCAGACGAACGTGACCAACTCCGTGGGCGCGGTCACGACATTCACGCTGGACCCGTACAACGGCGTGGCGACGGCAGTGAGCGGACCCGGCTGCTCCTCGTGCGGCCAGGGGACGAACGAGAGCTACCTCCTGGACGCCTACTTCAACAAGACGCGGATCACCGATGGAAACGGCAACATCACGAAGCAGACCTTCGACAGCTACGGCGACGTCCTGACGAAAACCGAGGCCTTCGGAACGGCGCTCGCCCGGACCACCACCTACACCTACGATCCCACCTACCACTTCGTGGCCTCCGTCACCGTTCCCTCGGTGGACACCCCCGCGCAGAATCGGGTGGAGACCTTCGGCTACGACGCCGCGAACGGGAACCTCTTGACCGATACCCTCTCGGGCTACAGCAACGGGACGGCCTTCAGCCGCACGACGACCCGGACCTACAACGGCCACGGCCTGGTGCTGACCGAGGACGGGCCGAGGACAGACCTCTCGGACGTGACGACCTACGCCTACTATGCCGACGCCGACCCGGACGCCACGAAGCGGGGGCGGCTGCGCACCGTCACCAACGCCTTGGGCCACGTGACGACGGTGAACGGCTACACGCTCTCGGGGAGGGCCACCGTCACGGTGGACCCGAACGGCGTGGAGCGGGACGACTGCTACGACGCGCTGGACCGGCTCTGCGGGGTGACGGTCAAGGGGCCCACACCCGCGGAGGACCTCGTGACGACCTACGCTCTGAACGCCGACGGCCTGCCGGGGTCCGTGACCCTCCCCAACGGCAACACGGTGGCCTACACCTACGACGCGGTTCACCGGTTGACGGAGATCACGGACCAGCCAGGGAACAAGACGGTCTACTCTTACGACACGGAGAGCCGGAGGACGCGGGAGGAGTTCCGGGACCCTCTGGCGGCGGTGAAGCGGTTCACGAACTACGCCTACGACTCCTACAACCGGCTCCAGTACGTCTACTACAACGCCGTCGTGCCCCCCGGCGGCGGCTCCATCTACTGGGAGTACGCCTACGACAACGCGGGGAACCGCAAGTCCGTGAAGGACCCGCTCGGCCACTTCACCTGCTTCGAGTACGACGCGCTCAACCGGAAGACGAAGACGCACCAGTACCTCGGGACGCCCCCCGCGGCGTGCCTGGGGACGTGCACGCTCCCCTCGTGCACGGACCTCCTCACCCAGTACGGCTACGACACGCAGGACCACGTGAAGACGGTGACGGACCCCGGGGGGCTGGTGACCACGTACAGCGTGGACGACGCGGCGGAGGTGTGGCGGCAGGTGTCGCCCGACACGGGGACGACGAACTACACCCGCGACAGCGCGGGCAACCTCACCGCCAAGACCAACGCCAACGCCGTCACCGAGACCCGCACCTACGACGCCCTCAACCGGCTTACGGCGCTCACCTATCCCGACACCACGAACAACGTGGCCTACTCCTACGACTCCGCAGGCGTCACGAACGGCATTGGCCGGAGGACCGGCATGGCCGACCCCGCCGGCTCCACCGTCTTCTCCTACGACTTCGCCGGGCGCCTCGTGCAGGAGAACCGCACGCCCGCGGGCCAGAGCAACGTCTTCACGCAGTACGCCTACGACAAGAACGGGAACCTCACGGGGGGGACCTGCCCGAGCGGCAGGACCGTAACCTTCACGATCAACACCAGCGACCAGGTGACGGCGGCGAGCGCGATTGTCAACGGGACGAGCACGGCGCTTGCCTCAGCCATCGCCTACGCCCCCTTCGGGCCGCACACGGGAATCACGTTCGGCAATGGCTTGGCGGACGGAAGGAGCTTCGATACAAGATACCGGCTGGGAACCTGGACCCTCGGGAGCCTGATCAGCAAGACCTACGCTTGGCAGGATGATGACAACATTACGGGAATCACGGACAACCTCCTCCCCGCCAACAACCGCGCGTTCGGCTACGACGCCATCCACCGCCTCACTTCGCCCGTGACGGGGCCGTGGGGCGCGGGGAGCTACTCCTATGATGCGAACGGGAACCGTCTGACCAAGGTGGAAGGCGCGAGCAGTACGACCTACACTTACACCGCTGGCACCAACCGTC
>JAKAIJ010000106.1 GCA_021814355.1 Acidobacteriota bacterium | reverse complement strand
CGGTCCAGTCCGCGCCGGCCGCGAGGAGGGCCTTGGACAAGTGGGTAGAATAACCCAACCGGGCGGCTGCGGGGGCCTCAGAGCGTTGTGGCGCCCTTTTGCCCGCGCTATAATCACTCTTTACAAGCAGGGGCGGGGAATCTCGCCGAGGGGATCGCGGAGACCAGGAGGAAGCCATGAGCAAGGCGAAGGTTACGGTCGTCGGGGCGGGAAACGTGGGCGCCACCACCGCGCAGCGCATCGCGGAGGGAGGGTTCGCCGACGTAATGCTCATTGACATCGCGGACGGGATCGCCAAGGGCAAGGCCCTCGACCTCTGGGAGGCGGCCCCCGTCATGAAGCACGACTGCCGGGTGGTGGGAACGGGGGACTACGCCGACACCAAGGGCAGCGACATCGTGGTCATGACCGCCGGCATCGCCCGCAAGCCCGGCATGAGCCGCGACGACCTCGTGCAGACCAACTTCAACGTGGTTAAGGCCTGCACCGAGAACTGGATGAAGCACAGCCCCGACGCCATGGTCATCATGGTGACCAACCCCCTCGACGTCATGACCTACACCGCCTGGAAGGTCTCGGGCCTGCCCAAGCACCGCGTGGTGGGCATGGCGGGCGTCCTCGACACGGCGCGGTTCCGCTCCTTCATCGCCATGGAGCTGAACGTCTCCGTCGAGAACGTCTCCGCCCTCACCCTGGGTGGCCACGGCGACGACATGGTGCCGCTGGTCCGCTACACCAACGTGGCGGGCATTCCGCTCTCCGAACTCCTGCCCAAGGAGAAGATAGACGCCGTCGTGACCCGCACCCGCAACGGCGGCGCCGAGATCGTGAAGTTCCTCCAGACCGGCAGCGCCTACTACGCCCCTGCCGCGGCGGTCTACGAGATGGTGGAGTCCATCCTGCTCGACCGCAAGAAGATCCTCCCCTGCGCCGCCTACCTGGACGGGATCTACGGCCAGAAGGACGTCTTCGCCGGCGTCCCCTGCAAGCTCGGCGCGAAGGGCCTCGAGGAGATCATCCAGATCAAGCTCACCCCCGAGGAGCAGAAGGAGTTCGACGTCTCCGCGGGCCACGTGAAGGAGACCATCGCGACCCTCAAGTTCTGAGGGGCGTCACGAAGGGGGGGCTTCGGCTCCCCCGAGCCGTTTTAGAGGAGGTTCCATGCGGGTCATCCAGGCGGGACAGGTCACCGAGGCGCTCACCAGGCTCGGGATCGAGAAGGCCTACAAGATTCCTCCGGACATGCTGCGCTGCTTCGACGCGGCGCTCGCGACCGAGAAGTCCGAGACGGGGCGCGAGATCCTCCGGCAGATCCAGGAGAACGCCGCCATCGCGGCGCAGGGCGAGGTGCCCTACTGCCAGGACACCGGCACGGCGGTCATCTTCGCCGAGGTCGGGCAGGAGCTGAAGGTGGAGGGAGACCTGGAGGCCGCTATCCAGGAGGGGGTCCGGAGGGCCTACACCGACGGCTTCCTGCGCAAGTCCATCCTGGCCGACCCGCTGCGGCGCAGGAACACGGGCGACAACACCCCGGCCATCGTCCACTACGCCCTGGTGCCCGGCGACCGGCTGAAGCTCTCCTTCGGCGCCAAGGGCGGCGGGAGCGAAAACATGTCGCGCCTTGCCATGCTCCGGCCCAGCGACGGGGAGGAGGGGGTCAAAAACTTCGTGGTGGAGACCATCTCCCAGGGCGGCGCCAACGCCTGCCCGCCGCTCGTGGTCGGCGTCGGCGTCGGGGGCAACTTCGAGAAGGTGGCCCTCCTGGCCAAGAAGGCGGCCCTGCGTTCCCCCGAGGCGCGCAACGCCGACCCCTACTACGCCGCCATGGAAGAGGAGCTGAAGGAACGCTGCAACCGGCTGGGCATCGGCCCCATGGGCCTGGGCGGGACGGTGACGGTCCTCGCGGTCAACATCGAGGTCTTCCCGTGCCACCTCGTGGCCCTGCCGGTCGCCGTCAACGTCAACTGCCACGCCGACCGCCACGGCGAGATCGTCCTGTAGGGAGAGAGCCATGGCCGAATACGCGCTCACGACGCCGCTCACCGATGAGGCGGTGGAGAAGCTCAGGATCGGGGACAGGGTCCTGCTGTCGGGGGTCATCTACGGCGCCCGGGACGCCGCCCACAAGAGGCTGGTGGAGGCGCTTGACCGGGGCGAGGCTCCGCCCATCGCCGTCGAGGGCTCGGTCATCTACTACGTGGGCCCCACGCCGCCCCGCCCGGGGAAGGTGATCGGGGCCGCGGGCCCCACCACCGCCTACCGGATGGACGCCTACGCCCCGAGGCTCATGGAAGTGGGCATGAAGGGGATGATCGCCAAGGGCAAGCGCTCGGAGGCCGTAAAGAGGGCGATGGTGGACCGGACGGCGGTCTACTTCGGCGCCACCGGCGGGGCCGGCGCCCTCATTTCCCGCTGCATCAAGAAGGCCGAGGTGGTGGCCTACGAGGACTTGGGCCCCGAGGCGTTGCGGCGGATGGAGGTGGAAGCGTTTCCCCTCACCGTCGTGGGCGACTGCCACGGCGGCGACCTCTACCTCGAGGGGCGGAAAGCCTGGGAGGGGAAGGCGTAGCGTCTCTTCCGGGATTCGGCCACTCCTTGTTCCCCGGTCGCGGTTCACCCCTCGGCCGGCCCCGGTGGCTTTCCGCACAAGGCCGCGCGGCGTACAATCCTTCCATGGACCCCACCACCCTCGCCTCCCGGGACAACCCCCTGGTCAAGCGGTTTCGGAAAGTGGCGCGGGCGCCAAAGGGAGGCCGGGCGGAGGGGGTCTTCCTCCTGGAGGGGCGACACGTCCTGGAAGAGGCGCTGCGGGTCTCGTGGCCCCTGGCGGCGGTTCTGATGGTCCGGGAGGCCTGGCCCGCCTGGGCGCCCCGGCTGGAGCGGGCCCGCGCGGCCGGAACCGAGATCCGCCTCGTCTCCCCCGAGCTGCTCGGTTCCCTCGGCACCCAGGCCGCTCCGGAGGACGTACTTGCGCTCGGCGTCCGCCGGGCACCCGACTGGCCCCGGCCCGCCCCGGCGGGGCGTTACCTCCTCCTTGACGCCATCCAGGATCCGGTGAACGTGGGCATCCTGGTGCGAAGCGCCGTGGCTTTCGGCTTCGACGCCGTCTTCGCCGGTCCCGGCACCGCGGATCCCTTCGGCCCCGCGGCGCTGGCGCGCAGCGCGGGGGCCGCGCTCCACCGCCCTCCTGTGCCGTGCGGCGTGCGGCCGCTGCTGGACTGGTGCGCGGCAGGCGGAGTGGAGATCCTGGCCGCCGAGGGGGGGGCGGCCCCTCCGGGGGAGGAATGGTCCCCGGGAGCGCCGCTGTTACTCTGTCTGGGCAACGAGGGGCACGGTCTCTCGGCCGAGCTCCTGACGGCGGCCCGACGGGTGGGCGTCGCCATGGCACCCGGATGGGACTCGCTCAATGTGGCCGCCGCGGGGGCGGTGCTCATGCATGGTCTCGCGCGCCTTTGATGGAGGCGCTTTCAGGAGTAGAATGGTCCCACTCAGGAGGATGGACCCCATGAAAAAGACTGTGGTGCTCGCCTTGACGGCGGCGCTCGTGCTCGCCTTGGCCTGCAAACACGAGAAGACGCAAGTCGAGAAGGAGATGGAGACGGCCCAGAAGATCGCCAAGCTCGAGCAGGACATCAACGGCCGGCAGGACCAGGTGAACCAGTTGGTTCAGAAGTACATCCAGGAGGGGGGCAAGGACCTCGGCGCCATCGTCGGAACCAACCTGACCCCGGAGCAGAAGGCCGTCCTCGAGAAAAAGCTCCAGAGCGAGGAGGGGATCGGCTACCGGGACCTCATCTCCGACATTCTCAAGAAGCAGAAGGAGATGGAGGATCTGAGGGTGCAGGTCCAGGAACTGGAGAAGAAGCTCCCGGCCGCCGTGGTGGTGACGCGCGGCCAGAAGCACCTCGACCTCGCCATGAGCTTCCTCACCAAGGAGAAGGGGCTCGACCCCGAGACCGCCCGGAAGCTGGCCCTCCGGACCAACCTCATGGACGATCTGGTGCCCGGCTTCAAGGTGTGGAACTTCTACGACAACGGCGTCTACGGGACCTTCGTGACCCAGGGCGACGCGGCGGTGAGCCCCTACCGCGTCATCCAGCAGGGCAAGCAGAAGCTGGTGAGCGAGAAGGAGAAGGCCATCAGCCAGCGCGACGCCCTGGCGAAGGAGAAGGAGACGCTCACCGAGCAGGTGGCCGACCTGGAGAAGAAGCGCGACCAGCTCAACCAGGACGTGGCCATGCTCCAGGCCGAGCGCGAGCAGATGATCAAGAAGCTCGCCGAGATGCAGAACCTCTCGGACGACCTGAGGGCCCGGCTCAACTCGGTCTTCTACAAGATCGGGGACCGCAAATCGCTTATCAACGCCGGCCTCGTGAAGGACCCCATCTTCGGCCAGCCTACCCTGCTCAAGTTCGACGAGGCGAGCTACCCGGAGCGGCTGGACCTGCGCACGGGCGACACGATCACCTTCTCGGCCGAGCAGGCGGGCGTCACCGAGATCCGCAAGGTCAAGATCGCCCCCGGCAGCTCCTTCAAGGTGGACCAGGACTACGGCTCCACCATTGCCGCGGACGGCAAGACCGCCACGGTGAAGATCCTGAACAAGGACAAGTTCCGCGCCGAGCGCACCATGGCGGTGCTGGTGAACTAAAGATCACACCCTCCGGGAAGCGAGAAGGGCCGCCTCCGGGCGGCCCTTTTTCCGTGCCCGTGCTAAGATTCAGGAGGAGGCGCGATGGACCTTCCCTCCTTCCAGGAGCCCTTTCCCGACGAGCTGCTGGTCTCGCGCGGGCTCCAGTGGCGGAAGTGGCCCTTGACCCACTTCGCCGTCCCCTTCGCCCTCTCTTCGCGCCAGCGCGCCCTCCTTCACGAAGCGGTTCCGGCCCTCCACCGGGGCGCCCTCGCGGTGGTCCGGGCCTTTCGCGAGGACCCTTCGCTAAGGCGCCTGTTCGGATACGGCGCGCTGCACGAGTCCTTCATCCTCCAGGAGCCCGGTTATTCGCCCGAGATCCCCCTCGGGCGCCTCGACTCCTACCTCTACCCGGACGCGGTGAAGTTCCTGGAGTACAACACCGACGGGACCGCGGGCTGGCACTACGCCGCGGCGCTGGCGGCGCTCTGGCGCGAGCGGGCCGGGCTGCCCCCGGAGCGCGCGCCCCTCGGCCGCCGCCTTTTCGAGACCCTCCTCGCCTGCTACCGCCAATGGTCCGGCGGAGAGCCGCCCGCGCGGATGGCCCTGGTGGATTGGGCGGACGTGGGGACCGCCCCGGAGCAGCGGGCCCTGGCCCGGGCCTTTACCGGCTGGGGGGTTCCCTGCACGCTGGAGGACCCGTCGCGCCTGCGCTTCACGGCAGGAAGGCTGGTGGGGGAGGCGGGCCCCCTCGACCTAGTCTACCGCCGGGTCGTAAGCGAGGAGGTCTTCGCCGAGCCCGGACGGGCGCGGGGGTTCCTCGACGCCTGCCGCGCGTCCGCTTTCGGTTGCGTTGGGGGCTTCTGCACCGACCCCGCGTGGAGCAAGCTGCTCTTCGTGGTCCTCTCGGACCCCGCGTGGGGCCACCTTTTCGGCGAAGCCGACCGGAGGATCTTCGCTCGCACTGTTCCTTGGACCCGCCTCGTCGGAGGCGGCGGGACTTCGTACGAGGGGCGCGCGTGGGGGTTCGAATCCCTGCTCCTCTCGGACCGCGGCCGGTTCCTCCTCAAGCCCGCCTTCGGCTACCAGGGGGAGGGCGTGGTGGCCGGGCCGCAGGTCTCCGGGGAGGCTTGGCGCACCGCCGTTCTGCGGGCCCTCCAGGGAGGCTGGGTGGCGCAGGAGTACCTGGCCCCGGTCCCGTGGGAGCACCCCTGGACGAAGGAGCGGTACTACGTCCAGGTCGGCGAGTTTGTCCTCATAGGGCGCTGGGCGGGCCTCATGGTCCGGGTCTGCGCCCGGCCGGTCATCACCCTCGACGCGGTGGACCTCTTCCTCCCCGCGGCGGATGAGATCCTTGGACAGGAGATGCCATGAAGCGCGCTCTCTCGATCGTCGCAGCCCTTGCCGCCCTCGCCGCCTTCGCGGCGGGAAGCCCACCGCCGCCCAAGTCGGGGCCCGTTACGGCGTGGCTCACGGCTGGCCCGCTGGTGTCGCCGAAGTTGGTTTACGGCAAGGAGTCCCCCGAGGAGGCGGCCTCGCGCCTCCTGGGTCCCGCCACGCTGGACCCCGCGGCCCTCTGGCCCGAGGCGGGCGCCTCCCTCGCCTGGGCGCCGGGCCGCGCCGCCGCGTGGGCCCCCCTCGACGCGGCCGGCGGAACCGTGGCTCCCCGCGGGGAGGGCACCCTCCTCTACGCCGCGACCTACCTGCGCACCGCCCGCTGGACGAAGGCCACGCTCAAGGTGGGCACCCCCTGCGCCGTGGCGATCTACCTCGACGGGGCCCGGGTCGCCCAGAGGCTGAAAGCGGACGAGGCGACCAAGGAGCCCCCCGAAACCGCCGCCGAGCTGGTGCTGCCCACGGGGCTCCACAGGCTGCTGGTGGCGGTTCTCGCCGGGAAGGGGGCGCCGGCCTTCACCGCGACGCTGGAAGTCCCCGGCACGCCGGCGGCGCCTCTTCCGGAGGCCACGAGCTCGCCGATCCACGCCCTGGCGCAGATGGACGTCCTCGCCGCCCCCTTCGTGTCGGACCTGGCCCTCTCGGGGGACGGGAGCAAGGTGGCCCTCTCCATCCGGCGGACCGACGTGGCCGAAGACGCCCGCTCCGTAAACCTGGAGGTCCGCGATACCCGGGACGGCCGCCTGCTGCTCGACTCCCGCGCCGCCCGCGGCTCCGCCTCGCCCCAGTTCTCCCCGGACGGCTCCAAGCTCGCCTTCACGGCGCCCCACCCCCGGGACAAGGAATCGCAGGACCTCTGGCTCCTGGACCTCGCCTCGGGCCGGGCCGAGCCGCTGCTCGAGAAGCAGAAGGGGATCAAGACGGTGCGCTTCGCGCCCTCCGGCGATCGGCTCTACTTCCTGGCCCAGGCGCCCAAGGAGAAGCCCGAGAAGGCGCCGCCCTACGAGCGCTGGACCCAGCTCTACCAGCGGTGGACCGACTGGAACGACCGGCCCCAGGTCTACCAGCTCGCGCTCAAGGACCGGATCGCGAGGCCCCTGACGGCCGGACAGACCAACGCCCAGGACTTCGCCCTCTCTCCGGACGGCCGCCGGCTCGCGGTGGTGCGCACGGTCTTCGGGGAGGCGCGTCCCTACCTGACGGGGGAGGTGTGGGTCTGCGACCTGGCCTCGGGGGACTCCCGCCGGGTGCTGGCCTGGCCCCGGTGGCCCGACCTGAGCGAAGTGGCCTGGTCGCCCGACGGAACGAAACTGGCCCTCGTGGCGCCGCCCTCCGACCTCCCTCCGGGCGGCGCGAAGCCGCGGGAGCACATGGCCTACGACCTGTCGCTCTTCGTTCTCGACGCGGCGGGGGGCGAACCGGTGCGTCTGCTCGAGAGGGCCCGCCCCAGCGTCACCTCGCAGGTGACGGGGGCGCCGGCGGGCCGCCGGAACCTCTGGTGGAACCCCCGCGACAACCTGCTCTACTTCGTGGCCACCGACCGGGACCGGGTGCGTCTGCTCAAGACCGACCCCGCCGGCAAGGGTCTCGAGGCGGTGCCTCTCCCCGACGCCACCCTGGGCAGCCCGGACCTCTCCGCCGACGGCGGCTCGGTGGCCTACTCGGGCTCCTCCTTCGGGACCACCTGGACGGTCCGATTCGCCGAGCTCGCCACGGGGAAGGTGCGCGACCTCTACAAGCCCGGCGAGGAGGTCTGGTCCCGGGTGCGGCTGGGCGCCACCGAGCCCTTCGACATCCTCGCCCGGGACGGCGTCCCCGTGCAGGGCTGGCTCTTCTACCCGCCGGATTTCGACCCCAAGAGGAAGTACCCCCTCGTGGTGGCCTACTACGGCGGGGTCCTGCCCTACGCCGAGTGCTTCCGCCCCGAGTTCTTCTGGCTCTCCGGCCAGGGGTACGTGGTCTACCTGGTGACCCCGCGGGGCTCCGTGGGCTACGGACGCGAGTTTGCAGACGCCCACATGAACGACTGGGGCCGGGAGGCTGGACAGGACATCCTGGAGGGGGTGCGCGCGGTGCTAAAGCACAAGCCCTTCCTGGACGGGGCGAAGGTGGGCTGCTACGGAGGCTCCTACGGCGGGTTCATGACGCTCTACCTGGTGAGCCACAGCGACCTCTTCGCGGCGGGCGTGGACTTCTTCGGGATCAGCAACCTCGCGAGCTACTGGGGCGCGGGCTGGTGGGGCTTCAACTACGGCGACACGGCCCTGGCCACCAGCTACCCCTGGACGCGCCCCGACCTCTTCGTGGAGCAGTCGCCGCTCTTCCACGCGGACCGCATCAAGGCGGCGGTCCTCCTGCTCCACGGCGACGCGGACACCAACGTCCCCCCCCAGGAGTCGGACCAGATCTTCACCGCCCTGCGGGTGCTGGGGCGCTCCTGCGAGTACGTCCGGTTCGCCGGGGAGGACCACGGCATCAACGGCAAGCCCAGCAACCGGATGGCCAGCGAGGCCATGATGCTGGAGTGGTTCGACAAGCAGCTCAAGGGGCAGCCCGAAGCCTGGGACCACCGCTGGAGCAAGGACCCGGTGCCGATCGAG
>JAKAIJ010000105.1 GCA_021814355.1 Acidobacteriota bacterium | reverse complement strand
GCCATGCGCCGCTGGGGTGAGCCGTAAGATAGGCCGCCCCGTTGAGGGGTCCGGCCAACGTGGTGACCGCCCCGGAGGCGAGGTCCACCTCCTTCAGGTAGTTGCCGTCCAGGACGCAAAGCCTCGTGTCGCCTGCCACGAGGAGGGAGCGCCCCGGTGCCGCCAGGCCCGTGTAGGTGGCGACCACCTGGTAGGTGCTCGAGTCCAGCGCGCGGACCACGCCCCCCGTCGCGTCCGAGAGGTAAAGGCGGGTTCCGTCGGCGGAGAGGGAGAAGCCGTCGCTGGCGTAGACGATATCCTTGACCACGAGGGCGTCGGAGGTCCGCGCCACACGCGTCCCGTTGGGGCCCGTGGCGATAAAGAGCCGGGTCCCGTCGGGGCTCGCCACCACCGACCGGGCCCACGCGGCGGTACTGACGGAGAGGCCGCCCGCGAGGGTATCCGGGTCCAGGAAGCCCACCCCCGAGTTGCTCCACTTGAGGTAGAGCCGGTCCCTCGCGGGGCTGGGGGTCGGAAACTCGGAGAGGTTCAGCCCCGTGGCGCTGGCAAGAACCAAGCCCGAGGCCGGGTCCAGGCGCTTAAGGTTGAAGCTCCCGCAGAGCCAAAGACGACCGCCGCCGGCCTCCACCGCCGGCTCGTAGCTCGACGCGTAACCGGTGAAGGGGGCGATGAGGGCGTTTTGCCAGGTGTCGAAGCGGTTCAAGCTTCCCGTCCCATTCCCCAGGTGGAGGATGGGGCCGGGAGAGCCGGCGGGGGCGATCCAGAAGGTACGGGTGGGGGTGACCCCCGCCACGGGAGAGGGCGCGTAAACCGAGACGTCTGCGAACCCTGCCACCGCGAGGTAGGAGGCGGGGATGGTGGCCTGCACCTCCGAGGCCGAGATCCAGGTGGTGGCCTGGTCAATGCCGTTCCACCGGATGACCGAGCCCGAGCCGAATCCCGTTCCCTGGACGACGAGGAGGAACGGCCCGGAGCCCGCCTGGGCGGCCATGGGCGCCAGGTGGGTGATGTCGAGGCCGCCCTGGACCGTGAGGCTGAGGCCCGCGCTGGCGGTCTTCCCGCAGGCGTCGGACACCTGGGCCGTAAAAGTGGCCGTCTGGAGGGTATCCGGCGTCCCGGAGATGACGCCCGCTGAATTCATGACGAGCCCCGAGGGCAGAGCCCCCGCCGTGAGACTCCAGGAGTAGGGGGACGTTCCCCCCGAGGCCGCGAGGGCGTGGGAGTAGACCCCCCAGCGGATGGCGGGAGGAAGGGGCGAAGCGGTCGCCACGGCGAGGGCGGGCTGGATCGTCAGGGAGAAGCCCTTGCTTCCCGAAACCCACTCGGAGTCGGTGGCCGCGACGGTGAAGGCGGCGGCGCCTGACGCAGTGGGCGTGCCCGTGATGGCCCCAGTGGCGGGGTTGAGGGAGAGCCCAGCGGGCAGGGCCCCCGAGGTGACGGCCCAGGTGTAGGGGCCGACTCCCCCCGCGAGGGCCAGGGAGACGCTGTAGGCGCAGTTCACCGCCCCGTCTGGAAGGGGGGTGCCCGTCGTAAGGGTGACGGGGGCCGGCATGGTGGCGGGCTTGATGGCCTGGCCGAAGGCGTAGGGGGCCGGGGCCTGGCCACAGGTCTGGATGACGGCGTGGAGAGCCGAATCCACCTCGGTCACCGTGGCGTCGCTCTGGTTGGCCACCAAAGCGATGTCGAGGGTGGGGTGGAAGGAGACCCCGGCCGCGTTGAAGCCGAGGGGGAGAGTGGTCATGACGGAGCCCGCCGCCCCATTCACCACGTGGAGGGTCCCGCTGGTGAGGGTTCCTCCCCGCTGGACGGCGTAGATGACGTTGGCCCTGGGCGCGCACGCCACGAAGAAGGGGTTTCCGGTAAGGGCGATGGTCCCGAGGGAGACGCCGGTCGCGCCGTTGAAGACGGCGAGGCGCGACGCCGTGGACTCGGCCACGTAGTACCGCGTCCCCTCGGCGTTGAAGGCCACCCCCACGGGCGCGGAGAGGCCCGCGGTGGAGCGGACGATGGTTCGGCTGGCTACGCTCGCCAGGGCGGCGCTGTTACCCGTGGTGCTCGTCATCGCCAGGTAGAAGCCGTCGGGGGAGACGGCGACCATGGCCACGTTAGCCACGGGGAAGCTCGCCTGGAGCGTGTAACCCATGGCCCCCGTGTCGTAGATCTGGACCGCCGTGGTCGTGGCCACGTAGAGCTCGGGGTAGGCGGGATTAGGGTTCACCGCCACGCTCTTAGGGGCCGACCCGGTCCCGGTTCCAAAGTTTGTGAGGGTCGTGAGGCCCACCGCGTCCAGGACGCTTACCGAGTTGCTCCCCTGGTTGGCGACGTAGGCCCTGGAGCCGTCGGACGAGACGGCCACCCCCCTCGGGTTGCTGAACCCCGCCAGGGTCTGGACCGTGGCGCACGGGTCCACCACCTGGACGTTGTTGCCCGTGGAGCCGGTGATGAAGAAGTAGGGGGCCGCCTGGGGCACCTGGGGGACCGGCGCCCCGAACGGGGCCAGCGTGAGGACACCCGCCACCGCGACTACGCCAAGAGCGCACCAACCCGCCAGCCTCGTCCTCGCCATTAATCTCCTCCTCGTTGTCCCCGGGGCCGCGCTCAGCATTGGGCCTAGCACCCCTCACTGCAACTACATGGGGGGGCCGCGCAGTATTTCACACGTTGGGCACACATGCTAGATGGGGCTAATTGCAGTCAGGCCGGGACCACGGAACGGTCCTTGGAAACTACTTGATCCGGCCTTAGGCGAAGGGTCCCTCAGGCGCTGAGATGTGCTTCGGCCCGAGCGGCAACGGCGGTGGCGTTCTGGACACAGTTGCCCAGGGAGACGCCATGGAGGAGGTTGCCCGAGACGAAGAGCCCCGGGGTCCCGCGCTCGAGCGCATCGGCCGCCGCCTTGTGACGGCCGTGGCCCACGTTGTACTGGGGAATGGCGGGGCACCAGCGCTCCACGCGGCTCACCACCGGCTCCCCCCGGACGGCGAGCAGGTCGCGGAGGGCCGCCACGGTCTTTTCGAGAACCGCGGTCTCGGGCTCCGCCGCCCGCTCCGGGTGCACGGCGCCGCCCACGAAAGCGGTGAGCGCCACGTGGCCCGCGGGGGCGCGGCCGGGGAAGAGGGACGAGGGAAAGAGGCATCCCAGGACGTGGCGGCTCTCCGCCTCGGGGCAGAGGAAGCCGAACCCCGCGAGCGAGTGGCCCATCTGTTCCCGCCGGTAGCCGAGGCAGACGGCGGCCACGTCGGCGTAGGGAAGCGACGCGATGCCGGCCGGAAACTCGCCTCCGAGCGGCGAGAGGACGCGCGCGGCCGCGGAAGCCGGCAGGGCGCAGACCACCGCCCGGGCCCCGAAGGAGAGCCGCGCGCCGCTGGGCCCCGTCGCTTCGACCCTGAAGCCGTCGCCGTCCCGGTGGGCCGCCGACGCCGCGGTGGCGGGGCGGAAGCTCCCCCCCAGGAGCCCGGCAAGCTTCCGAGGCAGCTCCTCCAGCCCCTCGGGAAAGGAGAAGAGCCCACCCGCGGGAGCGGGCCCCTTCCTCTTGGCCACGGCGCCGCGGATCAGGCTGCCGTGCTCCTTCTCGAGGGCGTGGATCTTCGGGACGGCGTGGCGCACCGAGAGCTTTTCGGGATCGCCGGCGTAGACCCCCGAAACGAAGGGCCCCACGGCGTAGGCGAGAAACTCCTCCCCCAGGCGCCGGCGGACGAAGGCGGCGATCGTCTCCTCCGCTTCGGGGGGCGCCGGCGGAACGAAGAGCTCCCGGAAGAGCCGCAGCTTGGCCCTCAGCGAAAAGAGCGGCGTGGCGGCGAAGCCGAGTGGACCGCCGGGGAGCTTCACGAGGCGACCTCCCTTCACGATGTAGCGCACCTTCGCCGCGGGGGCGGCCGTGAGGCGGCGGCTGAGGATTCCAGCTTTCTCGCAGAGGGAATCAATCTCGAAGGCGTTGTTCAGGACGGTGTTGGGGCCCAGCTCGAAGAGGAAGCCCTCGTGCTTCCAGGTGAGAATGCTGCCGCCGGGCCGGTCGGAGGCCTCCAGAAGCGCCACGGAAAAGCCCTTTTCCCGCAGGAGGAAGGCCGCCGTGAGGCCGCTGATTCCGCCGCCGAGCACGATGCAGTCCAACCGCTCGCTCATGGGAGCACCCGGCGGAAGGAGGAAATGCGTGCGCGGGCACGTGGGCGCACGAGTACGCGGGTCCTCCAAGCGGCGCCTAACGCGCTACCCATGCGCTTACCCATGCACTCACGCACTCCCCACCCACGCACGGTCATTTTGCCGCCGCCTCCCGAACGGCCTCGGCCAGGGCGGCGACGAGCCCCGGATGGGTCTGGAGCGCGGGAACGCGGGTGAACCCCAGCCCCGCCCTCCGGGCGAGCCCCGCGTACAGGATGTCGAGCTCGTAGAGCGTCTCGCTGTGCTCGGAGACGAAGGAGAGGGGCACTACGACGACGTGCGTCCGCCCCGCCGCGATATAGGCCTCCAGCACCGCCGCCACGGAGGGCTCGATCCAGCGCAGCGGCCCCACCTTGCCCTGCCAGGCCAGCCCCGCCTCCCCCGCCGCGACGACGGCCGGGGCAATGGAGACCGTGAGCGCTCGGCCGACGCGCCCGCAGACCGCTCGGGCCGTGGCCTCGACCTGGCCCGGGTACGGGTCGCGTTTGGCCACGGAGAGCGGCAGGCCGTGGGCCGAGAAGAGGAGCGCGGCCCCGGCGGGAGCCTCCTTCAGCGCCCGGCCCACGCCTTCGGCGAGCGCGTCGAGGTAGGCGGGGCGGTCCCAGAAGGAGCGCACCTCGCGCTGCGCCCCGCTCCAGCCGAGCGCCGTCAGGGCCCGCCGCGCCTCGTTCACCGCGGAGCCGGCGGTGGCGCGGGACTCCTGGGGGTAGAGCGGCAGGTGGACCACCGTCTCATGCCCCGCGCGGGCGATCTCGGCGCAGACGTCGGCGAGCAGCGGCGCGAAGTAGCGCATTCCCACGTAGCAGGCGAATCCTTCGCCGAGGGCCGCCTGGAGGGCCGCCGCCTGGGCGCGGGTCTGCTCCAGGATGGGGCTGTAGGAGCCCATGGCCTCGTAGACCGCCCTCAGGGCCGGCGTCCGGCGGTGCGCCAGGCGCCGCGCGAGAAAGGGGCGCAGGAACGAGGGAAGGGGGACGAGGTCCGGGTCCAGGAAGATGCGGCGGAGGTAGGGCTCGCAGTCCCCCGGTCCCTCGGGCCCGCCGTAACTGGAGAGGAGCACGGCGACGGGCGCGGCCGCCATCAGACCGTCCTCGAGAACCGTTTCGCCTCGCCCCCCCTCCGCAGGTAGGCGTCGAAGGGCATGGCGATGTTGCGCACCAACAGGCGCCCCAGCGGGCGGACCTCGATACGGTCGTCGTGCAGCGAGACGAGTCCGTCGGCCTGCATGGGCGCGAGCTCGCGCAGGGCCTCGCCGAAGGTGGCGTCGAAGCCGATCCCGTACTCCCTCTCGATCTCGGCCTTGTAGAGGACGAAGTGGCACATGAGGCGCGTGATGACGTCGCGCCGCATCACGTCGTCGTCGCTGAGCGCCACGCCGCGGAAGACCGCGAGGCCGCCGCCGTGGACGGCGTCCTGGTAGGCCTTGAGCTCCTTCCGGTTCTGGGCGTAGCAGCGCCCCACCTGGCCGATGGAGGTGACGCCCACGCCGTAGAGGTCGCACCCCGCCTTGGTGGTGTAGCCCTGGAAGTTGCGGTAGAGCGTGCGCTCCTTCAGCGCGACGCAGAGCTCGTCCCCGGGTTTAGCGAAGTGGTCCATCCCGATGTAGACGTAGCCCGCCCCCGTGAACTTCTCCACCACCATCTCGAGGATGGAAAGCTTTTCGGCGGGGCTCGGCATGGCCTCCTTCGGGATGGCCCGCTGGTGGCCGATGAGGTCGGGGAGGTAGGCGAAGTTGAAGACCGCGATGCGGTCGGGCCCGGAGGCGATGATCTTGTCCACGGTCTGCGCGAAGCGCGCCGTGGTCTGGTACGGCAGGCCGTAAATGAGGTCCACGTTGATGGATTCGAAGCCGAGGTCGCGGCAGCGGCGCAGGATCCCCTCGGTCATCTCCTGAGGCTGGATTCGGTGGACCGCCTTCTGGACCTCGGGGTCGTAGTCCTGGATCCCCATCGAGATGCGGTTGAAGCCCGCCTCGCGGAAGAGGACCAGGTGCTCCTCGGTGACGGCGCGGGGGTCGAGCTCCACGCCCACCTCGGCGCCGGGGGCCAGGTCGAACCGGGCCCGGATCCCCTCCCAGAGGCGCCGCAGCGTCGGGGCCGGGATGAAGGTCGGCGTCCCGCCGCCCCAGTGGATCTGGACCACCTTCCGGCCTGGCTTCATGCGCGAGGCGAGGGCGTCCATTTCCAGAAGGACGTGGTCCACGTAGACGTCGCCCAGCGTGCGGTCCTTGGTGAAGGTCACGTTGCAGCCGCAGAAGTAGCAGACCGACCTGCAGAAGGGGAGGTGGAAGTAGAGCGAGAGCGGCGCCGGGTTCTCCAGCGCGTTGGTGCGGTCCACCTCGGCGGCGTAGGCGGCGGCGCCGAACCCCTCGTGGAAGTAGGGCGCCGTGGGGTAGGAGGTGTAGCGCGGTCCCGGCCTGTCGTACTTGAGGATCTTCTCCTTGTCGAAGACGGGCGGCGCCCAACGCTCGCTCATGCCACGTCCCCGAACAACCGCGGAGGCGCGGAGTTCCGAGCAAACGGATGCGGGACGAGAAGCGAAGACATGGAGCTTCGAGGCCCGGCAGCCGTGCGAAGGAAGCCTGGACCGGCGCCGCTCCCGCGAAGGAAGCGCCGTGGGCGTGGCTGCGAGGCGCTTGCGCCGAGGCGAGCCCGCAAGGAGGGCGTTGCGAAGGCACCCGCCGGGCCAAGCCGAGGCCCCGCCAGTGTTTCCCGAGACAAGCGGACGCGCAGGCGAGGAAAATAGCATCTCACGCAAAGACGCAAAGGGCGCAGAGGTTTGGACCGTACGAGAGAGGCAAGGCAATTCGACATCTTTTCTTCACCCACAGTTGTTTCGTCTTCCCTTTGCGTTCTTGGCGCCTTTCCGCGAAAAAGTCTCTCTCTTCGCTTGCTTTTTGCTTCCAAGGTTCTTCTCTGTGCCTCGGCGCCTCTCGTCTCTGCGGTTCAAATCTCTTTTCTCCCCATCGCGTGGACCATCTCGACGAGTGCGACGGCGCTCTCCCTCGGCGTGTCGGGCAGGACGCCGTGGCCCAGGTTGAAGACGAGGACGGCGGGCGGCGCCTCGGCGAGGACGCGGGCCACCTCGGACTGCAGGACGGCGCGCGGAGCGTAGAGCGCCATGGGGTCTAGGTTCCCCTGGAGGGCGAAGGCGCCCCGGGTCCGCTCCCGCGCCTCCCCGAGGGAGACCCGCCAATCCACCGAGATCACGTCCGCCCCCGCCAGGGCCATCTCCTCCAGGAAGGGGGCCGAACCGTTGACGTAGAGGATCATGGGGACGCCCAGCCCCTTGAGCGCGCCGAAGACCTTGGCGGTGGCCGGGAGGGCGAACTCGCGGTAGTGGCGGCGCGAGAGGACCCCCGCCCAGGTGTCGAAGAGCTGGAAGGCCTGGGCGCCCGCCTCCACCTGGGCCTTGAGGTAGAGGATGACCGTGTCGGCCATGAGGTCGAGCAGACGCCGGAAGCTCCCGGGCTCGCCGTACATCCAGCCCAGCACGTGGCGGAAGTTCCGGGAGGTGCCCCCCTCCACCGCGTAGGAGGCCAGGGTGAAGGGCGCTCCGGCGAAGCCGACGAGCGGCACGCGGCCCGAAAGCTCGCGGCGGATGACGCGTACCGCCTCCATGACGAAGCCGGTCTCGGCCACCGGGTCCGGGACGTGGAGCTTCTCCAGGGCCGTCTCGGTCCGGACCGGTTCGAGCCTGGGGCCCTCCCCCTCCTCGAAGGCGAGGGAAATGCCCATGGCCTCGAGGGGAACCAGAATGTCCGAGAAGAGGATGGCCGCGTCCACTCCGAGGAGATCCACCGGCTGGAGCGTCACCTCGCAGGCCAGTTCGGGGGTCTTGCAGAGGGTGAGAAAGCCGCCCGCCCTCTCGCGCACGGCGCGGTACTCGCTGAGGTACCGTCCGGCCTGGCGCATCAGCCAGACGGGGGTGGTGTCCACCTTCTGCCGGCGACAGGCCCTCAGGAAACGGTCGTTCGGCCCGGTCAATGGGACCTCCCTCAGAATTATATAGATTATCACGCAGGGACTCAGAGGGTCCACGGCGGACCCTCGGCCGTCACCTCTAGCCTGGGTTTCTCACCGGGGATCGAAGCGAAACGCGAAGAGGGAGGCAACGCCTCCCTCTTTCTGAACTTGGCGGGACCGACGGGGCTCGAACCAACCTTCCCTAGAAGCCTCGCGCCCAAAGGGCGCTGTGTTTCAAGGGAAGCTAAGGTTCCCGGGGCGGGTCCCCTTCCTCGTTTTCTACGGCGTGGCGCAAAGCAGTTTGCTCCTCCGCCTTGAAAACTACGGACCCTCCCCCGCCCTTCTCGCCCCTAATAGAAGCGCGGCGGCTTGCGCCGCCGCCCAGTGCTTCGCGGGAATAGTGGCGGGACCGACGGGGCTCGAACCCGCGACCTCCGACGTGACAGGCCGGCGCTCTAACCAAACTGAGCTACGATCCCGCCAGACCGTTTATTAGACCATGGAGGCA
>JAKAIJ010000104.1 GCA_021814355.1 Acidobacteriota bacterium | reverse complement strand
TCCCCGGCCGCCGCCGGGAACCGCGCCGGCCGGCCGGCTCGCCGTCGCCGCGTCATCCGCGGGAACCCGGCGCCACGCCGGATCGCGGCTCACGCCGTCGATTCCCAGCTCGGCCAGCCAGGTGAGCTTCACCTCAGTCAGCGTGCCCAGGTCGTAGCCCAGCTGCTGCGCCAAGGACAGCTGCACGCGGGGCTGCTGCAGGTTGGGCGACTCAAAGACGACCTGAATGTCCAGCTGCGGCAGAATCCAGTTTAACAGGCTGGGATCCCCCAAGGACAGAATCCTGACAAGGGCCACGTCTCCCTTGCCAGCCTCAAGTAGCCCGACAAGTTCGGGCCGTGGCCCGGAGGCGGCGGCGGATTCTCCGCCTCGGAGGCCTGCCTGAAGCGCTCCTCGTCCTTGGCGGCGGCTTGCTTGAGCTGGCGCTCGGCCTTGCGGATGTTGCCGGTGGACGGCGGGGCGGCGGAGCCTCCCGTCTCCAGCGCGGCGAGGGCGAGGCGGACGGCGAGCGCCAGCAGCGCCACCAGGAGCAGCGCGATCCCGGCCGTTTTCAGATTTTTTCCCACGGCTCCTCCGGGTCCCTCAAGCGGGCGGGCCGCCGCGCCCCACCGCCGCCTGCCAGCAGCTCTCGGGGCTCCGGGCCACCAGTTCCACCAGGGCCGGGTCCAGTTTACCCGATTCGGACATCTCGCGCAGGGTGCGCAGGATCTGGGCGGGCGCCAGGGCGCGCCGGTAGGGCCGGTCCTGCGCCAGCGCCTGGTAGACGTCGGCCACCGCCATGATGCGCGCCTGCACCGCCACGTCGTCACCCGCGCGGCGGAAGGGATACCCCTCGCCGGTGATGGACTCGTGGTGGTAGGCGGCCCACTCGGCCAGGGGGGCGAGCGTCTCGAGCCGGCTCAGGATCTGAAAGGTCTCGAAGGTGTGGCGCTCCATGGAGGCGAACTCCAGCTCCGTGAGCGCCGCGGGTTTGTCGAGGATCTCGTCGGGCACCCGGAGCTTCCCGAGGTCGTGCAGGAGCCCCGCCACCTCAAGCAGGCCGAGGTCCTTCTCGGGCAGCCCCAGCAGCTCGCCCAGGAGACGGGCCAGTCGCGACACGCCGCGGGAGTGGTCCGCCGTGAAGGGGCTCTTGGCGTCCACGATAGTGGCGAAGATCTCGGCCAGGTGGCGCAGCTCCTCGAAGGTGATGCGCCGGGGCCGCAGGCGCCCCACGAGCTGGCCGAGAAACCGCTCCAGATGGTGCGGCTCGAGCAGGAGCCAGAGGGACTCCGAAAGGGAGACGCGGAGGAACGCCTCCACCAGCTCCGGGGCGAAGTAGTCGCCCGAGAGCCTACGCACCGCCGTGCGAATGTCCCGCCGGGCGATGAGCAGGTCCCGGTCTACCCGCTGCTGGATGAGGGCGTCCACGCGGTCGGCCAGGAAGATCAGGTTGCTCAGGAAGGCGGTGCGCGGCGGGGTCTCCCGCTCCAGGTGCTCGTCCCACCGCGTGTGGTGCTCCTGGACGAGCCGGGCCTCGTCCTCCAGGGGGGCGAAGGGGGCGAGCAGGGAGTACCCCCGCGCGCAGTGGTCCCTGTCGCCCTCCCAGTCGAAGTTCTGCAGGAGCTTCCGGTGGAGCGTCGTCGTGGAGACGCCGCAGTCGTGGATCAGGGAGGCGAGCGCCAGCGGCTCGGTTTCCGCGGAGGGAAGCTGGAGCCCCCGGGCGGTCTCGAGGGCGATGAGCGTGACCCGTTTGCCGTGCTGGACCACGCCGCCCCCCACCAGGTCGAGGGCGTCCGAGAGCGCGTAGGTCACCTGGGTGAGGTCAACCTCGTAGACCATGGCACACCCCCGGCTCTTAAGACTCCTTCCGCATCGCCACCATCTCAGTATGACTGATATGTAAACGCTCGCGGGGAAGACCGCAAGCGGCGTGCTTCCGGGCGGCGGGGCTGTGGGTGACATGACCCAAATCTACGCGCTTGCCGGGGAGGGTTCCCGCGGCTTACCCTGGGGGAGGAGGCCTTCATGGACGTGATTCTCTGGCGCCACGCCGAAGCGGAGGAGGGCTTTCCCGACGGAGAGCGGCGGCTCACGCCGAAGGGCTGCAGACAGGCGGCCAAGGTGGGACGGTGGCTCGCCGGCCGGCTGGAGGGCCGCTACCGCCTCCTCTCGAGCCCGGCGGCCCGGGCGGTGGAGACCGCCGAGGCGCTCCGCGGGCGGATGGAGGTGCTCCCCGAGCTGAACTCCGCTGCCGACCCGGCGGCGCTCCTGGCGGCGGCCGGCTGGCCCGAGGGGGAGGGGGCCGTCGTCCTGGTGGGGCATCAGCCCATGCTGGGCGAGGTGGCGGCCTACCTCCTGACGGGGCGGCCCGAGCCCTGGAGCGTCAAGAAGGGAGCCGCCTGGTGGTTCAGAACCACCGACTCCGGCGGCCGCCGGGAGACCACCTTGCGCGCCGTCGTGGGCCCGGACCTCGCATGAGCGCGCCGGAATCTCCCCGCTCCGGCGAGCGCCGCGGCTCCTTCCCGTGGAAGCCCTCCCTCGACTGGCTTCTCGTCCTGGTGCCCGCGGCGCTGGCCGCGAAGTTCCTCGCTCCGGAGCACCCCACCGCCCTGTTCCTGCTGGCCTGCGGTGCCATCGTTCCGCTGGCCGGGCTGATGGGGCGCGCCACCGAGCAGCTCGCGGACCGGGTGGGGGAGGGCGCGGGGGGGCTGCTCAACGCCACCTTCGGCAACGCTGCCGAGCTCATCATCGCCCTCACGGCTCTCCAGAAGGGGCTCGGAGAGGTGGTGAAGGCCTCCCTCACCGGCTCCATCATCGGCAACATCCTGCTGGTCCTGGGGGCGGCGTTCTTGGCGGGCGGGCTCAAGTACCCCACCCAGAAATTCAACGCGGTGGCGGCCCGCTCCGGCGGGGCCATGCTGACTCTCGCGGCCATCGGGATGGTCGTTCCCGCCGCCTACCACCACCTGGGGGGGCGCGAGGCGCTCCTGCACGAGGTGGGCCTCAGCCTCGAGATCGCCCTCATCCTCCTCGTCACCTACGCCCTGAGCCTGGTCTTCTCCCTCAAGACCCACAAGCACCTCTTCTCCGGGGGCCACGCGGAGAGAGCCCAGGCGGAGGCCACGACGGGACGGCGCTGGCCCCTCGGGAAGGCGGTGGCCCTCCTGGCGGGGGCGACCCTCTTCACCGCCTGGGTGAGCGAGCTCCTGGTGGGTTCCGTGGAGCGCGCCGCCGAGGCCTTCGGCATGACCCCCGTCTTCGTGGGCGTCATCGTGGTGGCCGTCATCGGAAACGCCGCGGAGCACTCCACGGCCATCGTGGCGGCCCGGAAGAACCGCATGGACCTCGCCCTCGGGATCGCCGTGGGGAGCAGCACCCAGATCGCCCTCTTCGTGGCGCCGGTCCTGGTCCTGCTGAGCCTGCTCGTGGGGCCGAAACCCATGGACCTGGTCTTCACCCTCCCCGAGGTGGTGGCGGTGGTCCTGGCGGTCTACCTCGCCGAGCAGGTCTCCTCCGACGGCGAATCCAACTGGCTGGAGGGGGTCCAGCTCCTCTCGGTCTACGCCATGCTGGCGGTGGTCTTCTATTTTCTCCCGGGTTGACCGCCCCCCGTTGCGGGGCCGCCCCTCCGGCGCTACAATGACCTTGAAGCACCCCGCATGGAGAAACGGGTGCCGGGAGGTGTGCATGCCCGGTCACGGACCGCACCACAAGAAGTACAAGGGGCCCTGGTTCGAGGAGAAGGGGCAGAGCCGGCCGGGCAGAGCCGGCGCGACGCCCAAGCCGGGCGGGTCCCAGGAGGCCCACCGGCCGGAGGCCGTGGCGCCACACAGCGTGAAGACGCCCGTTTCGAGCCCCAAACCCAAGGGATAGCCGCCGGCCTCGGCGGGAACCCACCGGGGCCGTCGCCGGCTTCCCCGAGCCAAGCCGGGGCCGCGCAAGGTCGCAAGAACCGCTTGACAAAAGCAGTTCGGGCATCCATACACATGCCATAGTAATCTCGGAAGCGCTCTCCCGGGTGGAGACCGTTTCAGAGAGGTGGAGGTCTGTAATGCGCGGTTTCAAATCCCGCTTCTCGCGGATTCTGGGTACGTCCCTCGTCCTCGGTTTGCTGGCGTCGGCCTGGACAGGCGCCGCGGGAAGGCGCCCCGCCCCGCCCGGTTCCGCCGCGACTCCGCCGGGTCCCGGCGCGGTTACGGCAGGGCGCGCGCCCGGCTCCACGTACGGGCCTCCCCTCCCGGGAGGAACCGCCAGCCAGCAGGGCGACGACCCGGACCGGCGCCTGGACTGGTACCTCCGCCAGCGCACTTATCCTCTGGGCTACATTCCCGCGGACGGGTACGCCATGGCGGCGGAAGCGTACGTCAGGGCGCGGGAGGCGGTGCGCCGGTTGGCGGAAACCGCTGCCTCCTCCGGCCGTCCTCCCGCCCCCTACGGTCTCCCCACGGGCCCCTGGGCCGAAGCGGGTCCCGCGCCGATCAGCAACGCCATCTCCTATCTCAACTTCGGCAACGTGGCGGGCCGCGTGAGCGCCGTGGCGGTTCATCCCACGACGCCGGACATCGTCCTCGTGGGTTCTTCACGCGGGGGAATCTGGAGGACCACCAACGCGACCGCGGCCTCCCCCGCGTGGACGCCCGTGGGGGACGGCCAGAACACCCTCGTCATCGCGGACATCAAGTTCGCACCCTCGAACCCGAACGTCGTCTACGCCGTGACGGGGGACGACGACAGCCGCTTCTGGGGGGCTGGCGTCCTGAAATCGTCGAACGGCGGCGCCACCTGGACGCGGGTGGACAACGGCACCGCCGCCAACGGGATTCCGAACGGAACCGTCCTCTCCAAGCTGGCGGTGGACCCCGGCAACCCCAACAGCGTGGTTGCGGTCTCCTACTACCTCCAGGACCAGGCGGGACCGAGCTACTTCTACTACATTTTCCAGACCGCCGACGGCGGCGCAACCTGGAGCAAGGCGGCCATCCCGAGCGGGGGCAACCAGGCCCAGTTCCGCAGCCTGGCCATCGAGTCCGGCTGTCCCTTGAACCTCTGGGCCATCAACTACCGGGACAAGACGATCAACCGCTCGGCCGACGGGGGCGCCACCTGGACCGCCGTCACCACGGCGGGACTCCCGGCGTTCACCGGCAACACGAAGCTCACGGCCTACCACAACGCGTGCACCGGCGCCTCCACCCTATACGTATCCGTGTTCTCGTCGGGTGCGCTGGCTGGAACGGCGGGCTACCCCGGCGTCTACGTCTCCACCGACGACGGCGCCAACTGGTCCCTCCCCGGCGCGGCGGCCGGGCCCTCGGGCGGGTGTCTCGCCCAGTGCGGCTACGACCACGAGCTCCTCGTGGACCCTGCCGACTCCACACGCCTCTACATGTTGGGGCGGGACTTCTGGACCTCCGCCGATGGAGGCCAGACCTGGACGAACCGCAGCGGGGGGTTCGACGATTCGAACAGCTACTACGGCGGGAACATGCACGTAGACCTGCACGACGTAGCCCTCAGCGGCAGCGGCGCCGCGGCCACGGTCTGGATCGCCAGCGATGGAGGCATCTGGAGCTACGACGTGGCCGCCAACACCTTCACGAACCGCGTCGGCAATCTGGCCATCTCCGAGTTCATGGACCTGGCCGTGCGGCCGGACGCCCCGAACCAGGCGGTGGGGGGACTCCAGGACAACGGTTCGATTCTGTACGGGGGCACCACGCTCTGGGCCGCGAAGATCGGCGGCGACGGGGGCGCGAGCGGCTGGCTCCAGTCCGTTCCCGGCACAGGGAATCCCGTGGATGGCGCCTTCACCACCTACACCAACAACGTCGGTTACAAGTCCACGGACGCCGGCGGGACCTGGGCGCGGATCGCCGGCAGCGACTCCTTCGGCAACGAGGCGAGCGAGTTCTACGGCCCCTGGGCCGGCACGACGGGCGACAACCGCCTCTGGCACGCGGCCCGGAAGCTTTACTACTGCGACTTCCCCACGGGCTGCGCCGCGTGCACCTACTCCGCCCCGAACTGGATCTGCCCCGCCTGGACGGCCCAGGGCACGACGGACCTCGCCGCGATGACGACCAGCTCCTACGTCTCCAAGCTCGCCATCCACAACCCTTCCGCGGGGGTCTACGGGCCCTTCTACGCGGCGAATGCCTATCCCCGGGCCTTCCTCTACAGCGCCGACGGCCTTGCCTGGAGCGACCGCACCGGAACCCTGCCCGACCGGTACATCTCACGGATCGCCTTCGACCCGGCGGCACCGCAGAACGTCTGGGTCACGCTGCAGGGCTTCGGCACGGGCCACGTCTGGGTTTCGCCCGACGGCGGGACGACCTGGAGCGACCGGAGCGGCACCCTCCCCAACGTTCCGGTGAACTGCATCCTTCTGGACCCGAACGACCGCGCCAACACCTGGTACGTCGCCACGGATGTGGGCGTCTACGGCACGACGGACGCGGGCGCGGCCTGGACCGTCGTCGGGAGCAACCTTCCGGCGGTGGCCGCCACGGACCTGGAGCTCGACCAGAACCGGCTGCTCTACGCCGCCACCGGAGGCCGCAGCGTCTGGACCATCTCGCTCGCCCCGTGCACGCTGCCCGGCGCCGTCGGCGACACGCTCCGCGTCGCCAAGGCCGGCGGCCAGGCCACCTTCACGTGGAGCGACATCGCCGCGACGGGCTACAACGTCTACGAAGACGCCAGCCCGGCGGGCGCCTTCACCACGCTGACGGGCTCCGCCGCGAGCGGGAACCCCGGCCTGACGGCCGCCCTCCCCGCGGGAAACCTCGTCTGCTACAAGGTGGCGGGCCAGAACGGGTGCGGGGTGGGACCAAAGTAGAGACGCGGGAAGAGGCGTCGTGTTAGCAAGGCTCCGAGGCCGGGCGCTCCACCTGGCCTCTTGCCTTTACGCTCCTTGGCGCGGGACGATCTCGCTGAGGTCGGCCACCCGGTTGAAGAGCGCCACCAAACGCTGGAGCAGCGCCAGGCGGTTCCGCTGGAGCGCGGTCTTGGCGGGGTCCTTGCTTTCGGGGTCGCACATCACCAGGACGTCGTCAAAAAACCTGTCCACGGCGGGGCGCAGCGCCGCCAGCCGCCGCAGGAAACCCAGGTAGTCGCGCGACTCCAGCATCGGCGCCGTCCCTTCCTCCGCGGCGAGAAGGGCGCCGTAGAGGCTCCGCTCGCCCGCGCCCTCCTTCTCGGAGGCAGGAAGAAATCCCGCGGGGTCCAAATCGTAAGCCGGCTGGTCCTTCGTGAGGTTCTTCGCCCGCTTGTGCGCCACGGAGAGGGCGTCGAAGTCTTCGGAGAATTCGGCGCGGACGGCGTGGAGCGCATCCAGGCGCTCCCTCATGTCTAGGAGATCGTCTAGCCCCTGGACGAGGACCGCGTTGACCTCGTCGTAGGCGATCTTCGAGGCCGGCGCCGCCGGAGTTCCGCCCGCGGGTGGCTGCATGATTCCCACGCTCTCCGGGTAG
Organism: Acidobacteriota bacterium; assembly: GCA_021814355.1. Lineage (GTDB taxonomy): Bacteria > Acidobacteriota > UBA4820 > UBA4820 > DSQY01 > JAEMPZ01. Next base: position 1,284 of record JAKAIJ010000104.1, on the reverse strand, counting down.
ATCATCCTTCCCTCCCAACGGAACCGGGCGCGCTCAAGGAGAAACGCCTCGAGCGATTCATAGGCACCCGGGCATTCGCCGCGCAAGAAGTGGCCGAGGGAGAAACGCGGCCCGCTGCCTTCGTAGAGGCCCCGCTCCGAAAGGAGGTTTGCCACCTCGGAGGCCGCACGGCGGAGGGCGAAGGGGTCCTTCGAGCCCGTGGGGACTTGGCCGATCCCGAAGAACTGGATGAGCGTGTCCAGCTTGTCCGCGAGGGCGACGACGACGCTGAAGCTGCACCAGCGGTTGGACGAGCCGAGGTACGGCCGCGGCTCCCCGTAGTGCTCCGAGATGGCCCGCGACACGGCTTCGTCCTTGCCCTGTGCCCTGGCGTAGAGCCCGCCGGCGATCCCTTGAAGCGACGTGAACTCCTTCTCCTGGACGAGGAGCGAGGCCAGGTCGGTCTTGCAGAGGCGCGCGGCCTCTCCGGCCTTCTCCGCGTCCTCCTCGAAGAAGGGCGCGAGCTTCCGGGCGAGCGCCTCCAGGCGAAGGGCCTTGTCGTAGTAGGTGCCCAGCTTGGGATGGTAGACGATTCCCTTCAGCTCCTCGAGGCGGCGCTCCAGCGGGACCTTCACGTCGTGGTCGTAAAAGAACTTCGCGTCCTTGAGGCGCGAGACCGTGACGTTCTCGTTACCCTGGCGTATGAGACCCTTTGGATCTTCGGGTCCGTCCATGACGGCGAGGAAAAAGGGGCGCAGGGCCAGCCCCGTCTTCGTCACGGGAACTCCTGCCAGAGGATCGTCTGGGTCGCTGGTAACATACACGGCGAAGGACTTCTGGTGCTCCTTGAGACAGGTGGCGAATATGGGTTCGGGCAACTGGGCGAGATCAGGAGGAATCGCACCCAGAAAGGCGGTCGGCCACTCGCAGGTGAAGACGAGTGTTCCAAGGAGCCCACCTTCAAAAACGTCTTCCATCCAGTCCTTGGAAAGGATATCCCATTTTCCGCCAACCTCTCCGGCGAGAGAGTTCAGTTCCTTCTTGATTTTCTCCTTGCGCTCCGTCGGATCGGCGAGGACGCGTTGGCTCTCCAGGGTCCCGAAGTAATCTTTTGCGGAGGGGATGGAAACCTCGGCCGCGCCGTGGATGCGGTGGCCGCGGCTCGCGCGGCCCGATTTCGTGCCCTTGATGGAAAGGTCCACGACGGTGTCGCCCAGGAGGGCCACGACCCAGCGGACGGGACGGACGAAGAGGAAATCTCCCGCCCCCCACCGCATGGCCTTGGGAAGGTAGAGGGCCTCCACC
>JAKAIJ010000103.1 GCA_021814355.1 Acidobacteriota bacterium | reverse complement strand
GGCGCCGGGGCGTGAACCGCCGCGGGGGCCGGCGCGGGGGCGGCCGGGGCGTGCGCCACGTGGGCGGCGGGCACCAGGAACGGCGCCGCGTGGGCCACGGGAGCCGCAGGGGCGGTCTTGGCGAGGCGGAGGTGCGCCCCGCCCATCTCCACCTCGAGCTCGGCGAGCCCGCTCTTGTCGAGCATCGTCACCAGCTTCTGGACGTCCTCCAAGGTCAAGGGTTCTTCTTTCGCGGGCTTTTTGCCGTTCTGGGTCATTCGGCTCCCCTCCGAAACCAAATTATTATACACCACCCGCGGGCTCCGCCAGCCCGGGGCCGCAAGGCGACGCGGCCCGCGCTCAGCGTCCCAGTACCGAGAGGTCCCCCGCGAAAAGGCGCAGGAGGGCGGCCTCGTCCAGGACGGTCACGCCGAGCTCCCGGGCCTTGTCGAGCTTGCTGCCCGCCGCCTCGCCCGCCACCACGAACGCGGTCTTCTTGCTCACGCTCCCCGCCACGCGGGCCCCGAGCGCCTCCAGCCGCGCCTGGGCCTCGGCGCGGGTGAGGGTCGCGAGGGTCCCGGTGAGGACCGCGCTGAGCCCGTCGAGGGCCCCCCCCGACGGCGCGGCCGCGCCCTCCATCTGCAGCCCCGCCGCGGCGAGCGCCTCCACGAGGGCCTGGTTTTCGGGAACGGCGAAAAAGGCCGCCACCTCCTGGGCCACCTTGGGGCCCACCCCCTCCACCGACTGGAGGGCCTCCGCGTCTGCCCGCGCCAGGGCGCGGGCGGAGGAGAACTTCCGGGCGAGCGCCTTGGCGGTCTCCGAGCCCACTTGGCGGACGCCGAGCGCGTAGAGCACCTTCTCCCAGGGCTTGGCCCGGCTCGCGTCGAGCTGGGCGAGCAGGTTTTGCGCGGATTTGGCGCCCATGCGCTCCAGGGCGGCGAGGGTCTCGCCGTCGAGCCCGTAGAGGTCGGGGAGGGAGGAGACGAGGTTCTTTTCCACGAGCTGGTCCACCAGAACGCGCCCGAGGCCCGCCACGTCGAGAGCGTCCCGGGAAGCGAAGTGCCTCAGCCCCTCCTTGATCTGGGCCTTGCAGGAGCGGTTGGCGCAGCGGAGGATGGCCTCCCCCTCGGGCCGGTGCACGGGGCCGCCGCAGGCGGGGCAGCGCTCGGGAAAGCGGAAGGGCCTGGCGGCGGCGGGGCGCCCGGAGAGGTCCACGCCCACCACGTGGGGGATAACCCCGCCCGCGCGCTCAACGAGGACGGAGTCGCCCTCCCGGATGTCCTTGCGCCGGAGCTCCTCCTCGTTGTGGAGCGAGGCGCTCGTGACGGTGACCCCGCCCACCTTCACCGGGGCCAGTCTGGCCACGGGGGTGAGGGCGCCCGTGCGGCCCACCTGGATCTCGATGGCCTCCACGGTGGTCCGCGCCTGCTCCGCCGGGAACTTGAAGGCCACGGCCCAGCGCGGAGACTTGGCGGTGCTCCCCGCCTGCTCCTGAAGGGCGGTGGAGGCGAGCTTCACCACCACGCCGTCGGCGTCGTAGGGCAGCTCGTGCCGGCGGGCGGTCCAGGCGCGGCAGTAGTCCAGGACCTCCTCGATCCCCGCGCAGCGGACGCGCCGCGGGTCGGTGGCGAACCCCCAAGCGGCCAGGTCGTCGAGGACGCGCCCCTGGTCGCTCGCGGCGTACCCCTCGCTCGCAAGGAGCTGGTAGCAGAAGCAGGCGAGGGGACGCCCGGCGGTCACCTCCGGGTCGAGCTGCCGCAGGCTTCCGGCGGCCGCGTTGCGCGGGTTGGCGAAGACGCTCAGCCCCTCCTCCTCGCGGCGGGCGTTGAGCTCGGCGAAGGCCTTCACGGCGAGGTAGACTTCGCCGCGGACCACGAGCAGCGGCGGCGCCCCCCGCAGGACGCGGGGGATGTCCCGCACCGTCCGCAGGTTGGCGGTTACGTCCTCGCCCACCCGGCCGTCGCCCCGGGTGGCCCCCTGGACGAAGGCGCCGGAGCGGTAGGTGAGGGCCACGGAGAGCCCGTCCAGCTTGAGCTCGCAGACGAACTCCAGGCTCTCCCGGCCGAGGACTCTCACGAGCCGGGCGTGCCACTCCCGCAGTTCCTGCTCGTCGAAGGTGTTGTCGAGGCTCAGCAGCGGGGCGGGGTGGGGGACGGGCCGGAAGGCTCCGGCGGCCGCGCCGCCCACCGTGGCCGTGGGGGAGTCCGGGGCGGCGAGGTCGGGGTGGGCGCGCTCGAGGGCGGCGAGCTCGCGCTCGAGCCGGTCATACTGCGCGTCGGAGATCTCGGGCGCGTCCTTCTCGTAGTAGAGCCGGCGGTGGCGGGCGATCTCGGCGCGCAGGGCGGCGATGCGCGCCCTGGCTTCATCCCTCCGCAAGGCGCTCCCCTCCTCGGGGCAGGCTGAGGACGAAATGGGCGCCGGGGCCGGTTCCGTCGGCAAGATCGAGGGTCCCGCCGTGGATCTCGGCGATCCGGCGGGCGATGGGGAGCCCCAGTCCGGTGCCGCCGGGCTTGCTCGTGAAGAATATCTCGAAGATGCGCTCGCGCAGCTCGGGAGGGACGCCCGCGCCGTGGTCCCTCACCGAGACCTGGACCGTCTCCCCGGCGGGAACCGCCTCCACCGCCACGGTCCCGCCGGGTTCCTCGGCGTGGAGGGCGTTGAGGAGCAGGTTGAGCAGGGCCGCCCGCAGGAGGCCATCGTCGGCGAAGATCTCGGGGAGGTCCTCGGGGCATCGCACCTCGACCTGGACCCCCTTCTGGCGGGCCTCCTCCGAGACCAGCGCCTGGAGCTCCTCGAGGGTGCGGCCGAGCCGCACCGGCGCCAGGGTGGGCGTCACGGGCCGCGCGTAGAGCAGGAAGTCGTTGACCAGCCGCTCGAGCCGGCGCACCTCGCGGCGCACGGGCTGGAGGTAGCCCGAGGCCTCGGACGCCGGCGGCCCGCCGCCCTGGAGCTCCTCCTCCAGGAGCTGGAGGTTCATCTGGATGCTGTTGAGGGGGTTCTTGATCTCGTGGGCCATCCCCGAGCTGAGGAGGCCCAGGTAGGAGAGCCGCTCGCGCTCGGAGGCCTCCGCCTCGAGCCGGCGAGTCGTTTTGAGGACACGCAGGACGTAGAGGTAGGCCGCCACGAGCAGCGCCAGGATGGCGCCCACCAGCACGAGGATCTTGGTCACCAGCTCGTTGCGGAATTCCTGCGCCTGGCGCGCCAGCACGTCCTGGCTGACGGAGAGGACGGCCCGGCCCATTTTGCCCGGCTCGATGGGGACCTGGACCTCGATGGGGATGCGGTTCCTCAGCTCCACGCGCTGCTGGCCGGGCTTGAGGCCGGGGCCCGCCTCGCTGCCCACGAGGGCGCCCTGGCGCAGGATGTCCCCCTTCTGCACCAGGTTGCCCTGCTCGTCGTAGAGCTCGAAGGAGTCGAAGAGCCGCTTCTCCACCAGGAAGTCGTTGAGCCGGGTGGTCACGATCTTTTGCTGCTGGTAGCCCTTCACCGTCTGGGTGGAGGGGATGCGCGCGAGCGAGGTCTCCAGCTCCTTGGAGTAGGTCCGGAGCATCCGGAAGACCTCCTTCTCGCCGAGGTCCTTGATGAGGATGACGGAGCCCAGGACCAGGACGCCGAGGAAGGCCACGGTGAAGAGGGCCGTGGTGAGGACCATCTCGCGGCGGAAGGCGGACTCGCGGGAGGGGCGGGGCGCCCCGGCGCGGCGCACTCACCGCTCCGCGAGGCGGGCGCGGTACGCCTCGAGGTTGCGGCGGGTCTCGCGCAGGCTGTCCCCCCCGAACTTCTCGAGGTAAGCCTCCGCCAGGCCGAGGGCGACCACCGCCTCGGCCACGACGGCGGCGGGGACGACCGCGCAGACGTCCGACCGCTCGATGTGGGCGGGCGCCGGCTCGTGGGTCCGCATGTCCACCGTCGGCAGGGGGCGCGCCAGCGTGGAAACCGGCTTGAACAAGACCGTGGCGCGCAGCTCCTCGCCGTTGGCGACGCCCCCCTCGAGGCCGCCCGCGTGGTTGGTGGGCCGGACGTAGCCGCGCCCGGCCTCGTGGCGGATGGCGTCCTGGGCCGCCGACCCCGGAAGCCGATGGGAGCGCGCCACGTCGCCGAAGCAGACACCCTTTGCGCTCGGGATGGAGAGCAGGTGGGCGCCGAGCCGGGCGTCGAGGCGGCGATCCCACTGGACGTGGCTTCCCACCCCCGCCGCCACGCCCCTGGCCACCACGAGGACGGCCCCGCCGAGGGTCTCCCCCCCGCGGCGGGCCGCCTCCACGGCCTCCAGGGCCCTCGCTCGCGCGCCGTCGCCCGGCAGGGGCATCTCCGGGTCCAGGGCGAGGGCCTCCTCGAAGGTGGGCTCGCGCTCGGCCTCGACGGCGCCCACGGCGAGAACGCAGGAGGCGAGCGCCACGCCCAGCTCCTCCAGGAGGCGGCGGGCCACGGCGCCGGCGGCGACCCGCGCCGCGGTCTCGCGGGCGCTGGCCCGCTCCAGGACGTCGCGGCAGTCCTGCCGGTCGTACTTGAGGGCGCCAGCCAGGTCCGCGTGGCCGGGCCTCGGCAGGGTCACCTCGCGGCCGGGTTCGATGGGGCCGGCGGCCATCCGGGCCTTCCAGTTCTCCCAGTCGCGGTTGGCCACTCTCAGGCCCACGGGGCTTCCCAGGGTCTCTCCGCCGCGGACCCCCGAGAGGATCTCCACGCGGTCTCGCTCGATCTTCTGGCGCGCCCCGCGGCCCGCGCCGCGTTGGCGGCGGGCGAGCTGGGCGTCTATGAACGCGGCGTCGAGCGGGATTCCCGCGGGGACGCCCTCGACCACCGCGAGAAGGGCCGGCCCGTGGGATTCGCCAGCGGTGAGCAGGCGCATGAAAGCCTCCTCCCGTAGGATAGCATCGCCGCCCCGCCCGGCAAATGCCCTTCGGCCGCGTGCTATCATGAATGTGCGGCGGCGGCGGACGCCGCCGGGGGGGAGAGCCGTGAAGCAGCGGGACGTGGTCATCGTGGGGGCGGGTCTGGCGGGGGCCGCCACGGCGTGGTGGCTCCGGAGGATGGGGGCGGACCGGCTCCTTCTCCTCGAGCAGGAGCCCCTGGCCGGCGGCCACGCCTCGGGGAAGAACGCCGGCATCGCCCGCCAGGCCGCGGAGGACCTGCCCACCTCCGTCCTCTGCGCCCGGGGCACCGCCTTCCTGAAGAGCCCGCCGGAGGGGTTCTGCAACCACCCGCTGATCCAGGTCACGGGGGGCTACCTCCTGGTGAACGGCCGGGAAGACCACCACCTCCTTAATGCGCTCCAGCGGATGGCCCTGGCCGCGGGCGCGGAGGCCTACCCGGTGGACCGGGCCGCGGCGCTCGCGGCGTCGCCCCTGCTGCGAGGCGCCCCCTTCACGGCGGCGCTTCACTGCCCCGGCGACGGGGTGGTGGACATCCACGCCCTCCTCTCCTCGTACCTGCGCGGCGCGGAGGTGGTCACGGGGGCGAGAGTGACCGGCTTCGAGTCGGAGGGCCGGCGGCTCCGGGCGGTGACGACGGACCGCGGGACCTACCGCGCCGACCTGGTGGTGAACGCGGCGGGAGCCTGGGCGGACGAGGTGGCGCGGCTCGCGGGCTCGAGCGGCGCGGCCCTCTCTCCGAAGCGGCGCCACCTGCTCCACACGGGTCCGGTCCGCGACGCGGAGCCGGGCGGGCCCTACCTCTGGTGCGTGGCTCCCCCGCTCTACGTGCGGCCCGAGAGCGGCGGCTACCTGATGTGTCCCTGCGACGAGGAGCCCTCCGCCCCCTGCGCCCCGCCGGTGGACCCGGAGGCCGCGGTGTGGCTGGCGGAGCGCCTGAGGGAGACGCTCCCCGCCCTGTCGGGCGCTCCGGTGGCCCGCGTGTGGGCGGAACTGCGCACCTTCTCCCGGGACGGGGGCTTTCTCGTGGGACGGGATCCACAGGTGGCCAACCTCTTCTGGGTGGCGGCGCTGGGCGGCCACGGAATGACCGCCTCCGCCGCGGTGGGGGAGCTGGCGGCGAGCCTCATCCTGGGCGCCGTACCGCCGGTGGAGCCGGGGCCCTTTGACCCCCGCCGCTTCGCATGAGCGGGTCCTTCTGGGGCGACCCCACCGTCACCACGGCGCGTTGCGCCGCCTACGATCCCGCGACGCTGCGCGGTGCCCTCCGCCCTCTGCTGGAGACCCTCCTGGCACCCCGCCTCCCGCCCGGGGCGCGGGTTCTGGTGAAGCCCAACCTGCTCCGCGGGTGCGCTCCCGAGCGCGCCGTCACCACCCACCCCGAGCTAATCGCGCAGGTCTGCGCCTGGCTCGTCGAGCGCGGCTGCGACGTGACCGTGGGTGACAGCCCCGGTTTGGGGAGCACCCGGAGGAACCTGAGGGCGTGCGGGGGGCTGGAGCCGCTGCGGGCCCTGGGGGTCCACGTGGAGGAACTGAAGGGCCCCGTCCCCACGCGCCTCGCCTCGGGCGTCGTGGTTTCGCTGTCCCGGCAGGCCCTTGAGGCGGAGGTGCTTCTGAACCTTGCAAAGTGGAAGACCCACGTCCAGGCCGGCCTCACCGCCGGGGTGAAGAACCTCTTCGGCTGCGTGGTGGGGTCCCGCAAGGCCCTGCTCCACGTGCGCGGCGGCCACCGGGAGCGGGAGTTCGCCGCGATGCTCGCCTCCCTCCCCCTGGCGCTCCGGCCCGCGCTCACGCTGGTGGACGGGGTCGTGGCCATGGAGGGGGACGGGCCCTTCCACGGGACGCCCAAGGCGGTGGGGTACCTGGTGGCGGGCCGCGACCCTTACGCCGTGGACGCCCGGCTCGCCCAGGCCACGGGATTCGCCCGCCTCCCGATGCTCGATGCGGCGGCCGCGCTGGGCGCCGGGGGGACCGACCCGGAGCGCGTCCCGCTCGCCGGCGCTGGCCTTCCGGCCGCGGATGCGCTACATTTTAAAATACCCCGCAAGTCGTCCTTCACCTTCAACCCTATTTGGAGGGTCCTGGCGGCGGCGGCCGGATCGGAGGAGCGCTTCGAGGTAGCCCGGGGCGCATGAGCCCGTCGCCGGCGGGAAACCGGCGGGACAGGAGACCGCTTCATGGCAACGCAGACCGAGAATCCCGAGCGCATCGCGCTGTTCATTGACTTCTACAACGGCCAGCTGGACATCGAGACCATGCTCGACGCCCTGAGGGAGCGAGGGATCATCATCCTCAAGAAGGCCTACGGCGACTGGCAGAAGTTCAGCCAGTTCCGGAGGACCCTGGCGGAGCACGGCGTGGACCTAGTGGAGCGCCCCAGCATCCACGCGGGCGGCGACAAGAACGGCGCCGACATCCAGTTGGCGCTCGACGCCCTAGAGGCCTGCCTCACCAACCCGCACATTGACGTCTTCGCCATCGTCTCGGGAGACAGCGACTTCCTCCCGCTGATCACGAGGCTCCAGGCCTACAACAAGCGCGTCGTTATCCTCGGCATGCGCAAGGCCACCTCCCCGGCGGTCATGCGCAACTGCAACGAGTACCTCGCCTACGAGAACCTCATGGCGGCCGCCCGCGCCGAGCGCAAGCCCGCGCGGCCGGCGGCCAAGAAGGTGGACCAGCCGCCGGACACGACGGACCCCCGCGGGCTGGAGGAGGGGTTCGCCCTCCTCGGGCGGGCCATCGCGCTCCTGGAGGACGACGACCGGGTGGTGAACTCCTCCATCCTGAAGCAGAAGATGGTCCAGCTGGACCCCGCCTTCGACGAAAAGACCTTCGGCTTCGCCCAGTTCAAGGCGTTCCTGGCGGCCGCCCAGAAGGCGAAGATCGTCCATATCGGGAAGAAGGTCGAGGGGGTCTACCCCATCTCGCTGGGGCGCAAGGGCCGAGAGCTGGAAGAGGAGGAGTGACCGCCGGGCCGCGCCCGTCAGAACTCCATGGACTCGACCCGCTCGCCCGTGCGCAGGTAGTGGTCGAGGGCGCGCTCCCAGGCCGTCATGAAGGCCGCGAAGCTCTCCTGCGTGTACTCCGCCAGGAACCGCTCCCCCTCCGGGTCGAGCGCCACGAAGGTGTAGGTCACCTCCACCTCGCACGCGGAGGGGCCCCGCTCCTTCAGGGCGATGTCAATCTTCCCCGCCCGCGACGGCGGGCTCACGCGCACGATCTGCATCTTCAGGGCCGCCGGGTCGTGCTCGGTGAAATACCAGATTTCCTCGCACCCCTCCTCGTCCACGGTGCGGAAAACGCAGTCCGGCTCGGCGAACCCCGACCGGGAGTAGAGGAGTTCGCAGTCCCAGTCCGGGTCCCAGGCCTTCTCGCGGACGGGGCAGATGAGGGGGAAAACCTGACGGGCCGGCGCGGCGTAGCGCTGGACGTGGCGGCGGGTGACCTTGTGCGGACGGGCGTCGGCCATGGGCGCGTCCTCAGGAGGCTCCGGGCGAAGCGAGCGGCGTGACGACAAGGTGGCGCGAGGAGGCGTCGAACTCGACGCGCCCGTAGTTCACCTTGAGCTCGAACTGGGGCGCGCGCACCTCCACCCGGCCCGTGGCGGAGGGGGATTCCACGCTCAGGCTGGTGGGGTTTCCGTCCACGGTGAGCTGGTACAGGGCGAGGTCCTCTGGGGAGAAGCCCGTCGTGATCTGCCTGCGGACGGTGATGAGCGACGGCCGCGAGGAGGTGAACTCGAGCACCCCGGCGCCGACGAGCTTGTAGTAGGAGTGGATCTTTCGGTCGACGTCCACCGGGACGACCCACTTCGGGTCGAAGCGGTTGGTCCAGGAGATTCCCTTGGCGGGGTCGAGCCACCCCTCGAGCTGGAGCACCACCACGATTCCCTTGGCCTGCTGGATGGAGGTCAGAAGCTCGGCGCGCCTCGCGGC
>JAKAIJ010000102.1 GCA_021814355.1 Acidobacteriota bacterium | reverse complement strand
CGAGGGAAGGGAGAGCCCCACCGCGTCCACGTCCTCCTGGATGGCGGTGGCGGCGATCTGCTCGGGGGTCTGGTGGAGGCCCGTGTAGATGACCTCGTAACCTGCGTCCCTCAAGGCGCGCGCGATGATCTTCGCGCCCCGGTCGTGGCCGTCTAGGCCGACCTTCCCGATGAGCAGCCTCAAGCGCGTCTGGGGCATGAGACGCCTCCTTCCCGCGCCGATTCTAGCACGCGGTGGCGACTCCGGGTTCAGAACACCGAAGTCTCGCGGTACTCCCCGAAGACTTCCCGCATGGCGCCGCTCGTCTCCTCGAGGGTGCAGTAGGCTCGCACGCAGTCGAGGATGGCGGGCATCAGGTTCTCGCCGGTGCGGGCCTTGGCGGTGAGGTTGGCGAGGGTGGAGCGGACCGCCTTTCCGTCGCGGGTGCGCTTCACCTCGGCGAGCCGGCCCCGCTGCCTGGACTCCACCTCCGGGGGAATCTTCAGGAGCGGGATGGGGACCACCTCCCCCTCCTGAACGTACTTGTTGAGCCCCACGATGGTCTTCTTCCCCTCCTCCACCTGCTTCTGGTAGGCGTAGGAGGCGTCGGCGATTTCCCGCTGCGGGTAACCCGCCTCGATGGCCTTGATGATGCCGCCCATCTGATCAATCTTCCGGATGTAGGCGAGGGCCTGGGCCTCCACCTCGTCGGTGAGGGACTCCACGAAGTAGGAGCCCCCCAGCGGGTCGAGGGTGTTGGCGACGCCGCTCTCCTCGGCGAGGATCTGCTGGGTGCGTAGCGCCACCGTAACGGCCTGCTCGCTGGGCAGGCAGTGGGTCTCGTCCATGGAGTCGGTGTGAAGGCTCTGGCAACCGCCTAGGACCGCCGCGAGCGCCTGAATGGCCACCCGGACGACGTTGTTCATGGGCTGCTGCGCCGTGAGCGAGCAGCCCGCGGTCTGGACGTGGGTCCGCAGCATCCAGGAGCGCGGGTCCTTGGCGCCGAAGCGCTCCCTCAATTCGCGGGCCCAGATGCGCCGGGCCGCCCGGAGCTTGGCGATCTCCTCGAAGAAGTCGTTGTGGGAGTTGAAGAAGTAGGAGAGGCGCGGGGCGAAGTCATCCACGGCCATGCCGCGCTCCGTGCCCGCCCGGACGTAGCCGATGCCGTCGGCGAGGGTGAAGGCCAGTTCCTGCACCGCCGTGGAGCCCGCCTCGCGGATGTGGTAGCCCGAGATGGAGATGGTGTTCCACTGGGGCACCTTCTCCGCCGAGAACTCCATGGTATCCACGATGAGGCGCACCGAGGGCTCGGGCGGGTAGATCCACTCCTTCTGGGCGATGTACTCCTTGAAGATGTCGTTCTGGATGGTGCCGCGCAGCCTCTTCAGCGGCACGCCCTGCTTCTCCGCGACCGCCAGGTACATGGCGTAGATCACCGCCGCGGGCGCGTTGATCGTCATGGAGGTGGAGACCTCACCGAGGGGAATGCCGTCGAAGAGAAGCTCCATATCCCGGAGGGTGGAGACGGCCACACCCTCCTTGCCCACTTCTCCCTCGGCGAGGGGGCTGTCGGAGTCCCTGCCCATGAGGGTCGGAAGGTCGAAGGCGGTGGAGAGCCCCGTTTGGCCCTCCTTCAGCAGGTACTTGAACCGCGCGTTGGTGTCCTCGGCCGTACCCATCCCCGCGAACATCCGCATGGTCCAGAGGCGGCCCCGGTACATGGTGGGCTGCACGCCGCGCGTGTAGGGGTACTCGCCGGGCCACCCGATGTCTCTCCCGAAATCGTTTCCCGCCAAGTCCTCGGGCCCGTAGAGACGGCGGATAGGGAGCGAGGAGACGGTGGTGAACTCGACGGGGCGCTCGGGGTGCTTCGCCTGGTGGGGCCCCAGGGTCTCGCGCTCCCAGCGGGCGCGGCCCTGAAGAGGTCTCTGGGAATCGGCCATGGGCGGTACCTCCGTGCGGCTCCCGCGGGACCCGCGGTGACGTTATCTTGTAGCACACGCCTCCGCCCTCTGTCATCCCGGCGCACCGGGCCAAAATGGCAGGGGAACGGTGGCATAAAGACTCCGCGGCGTTCGATCAACGTGCTGCAATCGTTGGAAATCGGCCGTTGGGCTCAACTGGCACGAAGGTTGCTCTCTTTAACCAGCTGAGAGAAGGAGGCACGCAAATGAAGAAACTGATCTTGACCGCCCTGACCGGAACTCTGGCCCTTGCCCTCTTCGCCGGCGAGCCGACCAAGCCCCAGCCCGCGCCCGCTCCGGCCCCCGCGGCGCCCGCCGCCAAGGCTCCCGCCGCGACCCACAAGGGCCACCGCGGCAGGACTCACGCGAAACCGACCGAGTCCAAGCCAGCTCCTGCTCCGGCGAAGCCGGCCGAGACCAAACCGGCGCCCGCCCCGGCGAAGTCGGCCAAGTAATTTCACGAACCTCGTCGAACCTCCCTGCAAGGGTCCGTCTTTCGATGGGCCCTTGCCTCTTTCCGCCGGATCGAGTGACCTTCCTTTTTGGGGGGAGTAACCGCTCCGGCTACGCCCAGCGCCCCCGGTACTCGCAGAAGGCGTCTCCGCGGGCGGCGCATTGGGGATGGCTCATCTCCACGCGCCTGGCCCCCGTGAGCTCGACGACGCGCTCCATCCAACCCTGGGCGCGATCGCAGAACTGGACGCAGGGCTGGTCGAATCCCGCCACCTGCACGGTGGCGCGGTGGAGCTCGGACTCCACCACCCGCATGGTTCCCGAGTCGTAGTAGGTGCTGAAGAGCTGGGTCGCCCGCTTGAGAATGTACCGGGTCTCGGCCACTTTGAAGAAGACCTTGTAGACGGTCTTGAGCCCCGTCTCCGCGGTGTAACGCCCCATCTCCCAGCCGAGGGAGCGCCCCGGCGGCAGCGGGACCTTGCCCTGGGCGGCGGCCATGAGGTGGAGGAGCAGATCGAAGGGGTACCAGTGTCCCTGGAGCACCGCGAACCTCAGGGAGGCGGCCTCCTCCTGGGAGAGGGTGTCGAGGAGCTTTTCATATCCTTGCTCGCCGAGCCGCTCTTTCAGGTAGGCGACGGAGCCGACGACGACGGTCCCCTTCACTCGGGCCACGGCGGAATCTCCGGGCGCGCCCGCGCGGCGCTCAGGTCCACTCGCCCCGGTACTTGCAGCAGTCGTCTCCCCTGGAGAGGCACTCGGGGTGGCTCATCACGACGCCCTTGGCGCCGGTGAGCTCCACCGTGCGCTCCATCCACCCCAGGAGCCGGTCACAGAAGGGCGGACAGGGCTGGTTGAAGCCGGTGAGCCGCAGGACCGCGTGCTTCGGTCCCGAGTCCACCACCTCCATGGCCCCCGAGTCGTAGTAGTTGGAGAAAACGTGGGACGCCTTCTTGATGATGTAGCCCGGGTCCGCCACCTTGAAGAAGATCTTGTAGACCGTCTTCAATCCCGCCTCCGCGGAGTAGCGCCCCATCTCCCACGCCAGCGAGCGGCCCGAGGCCGACTGGAGGTGCGGCTCCGCGCGCTTCATGAGCTCGAGGAGGAGGGAGAACTCGTACCACTGGCTCGGCAGGACGGTGCCCCGGATCACCCCCGCCTCGGCGGCGGGCATCTGGGAGACGATCTGGGCGAACCGCTCCTCCCCCAGCCGCTGCTTCAAGTAGGTCACCGACGCCGAGACCGCCGTCCCCTTGACCTTTGCCATACCGCCTCCCTCCCATTACGCTTCTGGCCTGCGTCCCCTCGGCCCGTCCCGGCGCGGCTCGAAGGCGCGGAGCGCGGAAAGAGCCCCCTTCCTCTCGATGCGGCGGATGGGCGCGCCTCCGCGGGAACGCCCCCGCCCTCCCCCGCCAGCGGGGGGAACCCGTGCCCCAAGACACCGGCCCGCCCCGGGCCAGAGTTCTGCCTACCCTATATGACCGGGGGGGCGGTTTGTCAACCGAAATGGGCGGGAAAGCGTGCCGGCCGTCGCTCCGGCTACTTGCGCGGCGCCTTGCGCGCCACCCAGCCCTCGATGTTCTTCTGGGGGGCGCGAGAGATCGCCAGGGCGCCGGCGGGGACGTCCTTGGTGACCGTGGTCCCCGCGCCCACGTAGGCCCCGTCGCCCACGGTGACGGGGGCGACGAGCTGGGTGTCGCTGCCGATGAAGACCCCCTCGCCCAGGACGGTGGGGTGCTTGCGGGCGCCGTCGTAGTTGCAGGTGATGGTCCCGGCGCCGATGTTGGAGCCGCCGCCGACGGTGGCGTCGCCGAGGTAGGAAAGGTGGTTGGCCTTGACCCCTTTCCCAAGCCGGGCCTTCTTGGTCTCCACGAAGTTTCCCAGGTGGACCTGCTCGGCCAGCTCGGTGCCCGGCCGGGTTCGGCAAAAAGGGCCCAGGACGCAGCGCGGCCCCGCCTTCGTCCCCTCCAGGACGCAGTGCTCCTTCACCCGCGTCCCCTCCCCCAGGGCCGCGTCGGTGAGGCAGGAGTAGGCGCCCACCTCGACCCCGGGCTCGAGGGCCGTGGCCCCGCAAAGCCGGGCGAACGGATGGAGGGTGCAGCCCGGCGCCACGCGGACGGAGGGTTCCACCCAGACGGTCTCGGGCATAAGGATGGTGACCCCGGAGGCCATGAGCTCCGCGATTACCTGAGTCCGCAGCTGCTCGTTGGCGCGGGCCAGCTCGGCCTGGGAGTTGATGCCCAGCCACCGCGCGGGGGCCTGCGCGCGCCAGGAGAGGGCCGGCGTCCCCTCCTTCAGCAGCAGGGCGAACACGTCCGGAAGGTAGTACTCCCCCTGGGCGTTGGCGTTCCCGAGCTGCTCGAGCACCTCGAAGATGCCGGGGGAGCGGAAAAGGTAGACGCCCGAGTTGACCTCGCGGATGGCCCGCTCCTCCTCGCTGGCGTCCCTCTGCTCCACCACCGCCCGGACCCGGCCCCGGTGGTCGCGGACCACGCGGCCGTAGCCCGCGGGGTCGTCCAGTTCGAGCACCACCAGGCCCGCGGGCGACCTGGCGGCGGAGAACTCCTTCCAGTATCCGGCTACGGCCTCCACCGGCAGCAGGGGCACATCCCCCGCCACCAGCAGCACCTCGCAGGAGCCCAGCCCGGAGAGGGCCCCGCGGCAGGCCGCAAGTGCGTGGCCGGTCCCCAACTGGGGCTCCTGGATCACGACCCGGGCCCCGGCGGCCTCGGCCACGGCGCCCACCGCCTCGCGCTGGTGGCCCACCACCACGAGGGTGAGGTCCGCGCGCAGCGCGGCGAGGCTCTCGAGCAGGTGGCCCAGCATGGGCCGCCCGAGGAGGGGATGGAGCACCTTGGCCCGGGGGGAGTTCATGCGGGTTCCCTTGCCCGCGGCGAGGACGACGACGGCTCTCTTCATGGCTTCTCCACGGCGGTCTGCGCCAAGCGCACGAGGGCGGAGCGCAGCTTGACGGGGTCGTGGCGGGCGTACTCGCCCGTCCCCAGCAGGTCCTGCGCCACCACTGCCAGGCCGAGCCCCCGCAGCGCGTCGGCATCCACGGGCACGGGACGGGAGCCGGAGCCGGCGTAGAGCCTGTCGAGCGACGGCGGCAGCGGGGCGCTGTTGCACAGAACCGTGTCGAAGAGTCCTTCGTCACAGTGGTCCAAAAGGACCCGCGCGTGGTCGGAGGCGCTGAACCCATCGGTCTCGCCCGGCTGGGTGGCGAGGTTGCAGAGGTAGACCTTGCGCGCCCGGGAGGTGCGAATGGCCGCCGCGAGGTCCCGCACCAGAAGGTTGGGCAGGACCGAGGTGTAGAGAGAGCCCGGCCCCAGAAGAATCAGGTCGGCGGCCCTCAGGGCCTCGCACGCCTCGGGGAGCGCCGCGCAATCGGGCGGGTCGAGCCGCAAGCGGCGGATGGGCCGCGGGTCCCGTGTGATGTCCCACTCACCGCGCAGCTCCGCGCCGTCGCCCATGACCGCCACCAGCTCCACGGGGCGGGCCGTGGAGGGGACGATGCGCCCCCGGATGGCCAGAATGTCGTGGACCTGGCGGACGCCACTGGGGAAATCGCCCGCCACTTCGGCGAGGGCCGCCAGGAAGAGGTTGCCCAGGGAGTGGCCCTCCAGCTCTCCCTGGACGAACCGGTACTGGAAGAGCCGCCGCAGGACCTCCGGGGCGTCGGAGAGGGCCACCAGGCAGTTGCGGATGTCGCCAGGAGCGGGCACCCCCATCTCCCGCCGCAGCCGCCCCGAGGAGCCGCCACTGTCGGCGACGGTGACGACGGCGGTGACGCCGTCGAAGCAGCCGGGGGCGCCGGCGGCCGGCTTGATCGCCTCGAGCAGGGCCGGGAGACCCGTGCCGCCGCCCAGAGCCACCACCCGACCCAGACCGCCCATCCCGTCTCCTCCCTCGTCATTATACCGAGTCCCGGCACCGAGGCGGGGGCCCTTGCCGCGGGAAAGGATCGAGAAGAGCGCGCCGCTCCTTCCAGAGCCCTGTCGCTCCGACGCAGAGGCGGCTCTCCTCCCCGTCCTCCACCTAACAAGACTCCCAGACGACCTCGCCCCCGCAGACGACCGTACCCAGCGGGTTCTCGGCGAAGGGGTAGAAGAGATGGAGGTAGGAGGGGACTTCCCAGAGACAGAGGTCCGCCCGCTTTCCGACGCCCAGCGACCCGAGCCGGTCTCCCTCGCCTAGGGCGCAGGCGGCGTTGAGGGTGGAGGCCCAGAGCGCCTCCTCGGGGAGCATGCCCATCCCGAAGACCGCAAGGGTAAGCACCATGAGGTGGTTCGCGGTGTAGCAGGAGCCGGGGTTGCAGTCCGAGGCCACGGCGACGGGAACGCCCGCATCGAGGAAGCGGCGCGCCGGGGCGTAGGGTTTACGCAGGTAGAAGGCCGTGCCCGGCAGGAGCGTGGCGCAGACGCCCGCCTCGGCCATCCGCGCGACGCCCGCGTCGGAGGCCGTCAGCAGATGATCCGCCGAAACGGCCCCCACCTCGGCGGCCAGGGCCGCGCCGCCCGTGTCCACGATCTCGTCGGCGTGGAGCCGCGGCAGAAGCCCGTGGCGCCTGCCCGCCTCCAAGACGCGGCGGGACTGTTCTATGGTGAAGGCCCCCTCCTCGCAGAAGACGTCGCAGAAGCGCGCCAGCTTCGCCGAAGCTACCGCCGGTAGAATGGCCTCGCAGACGAGCGTCACATAGGCGTCGGGATCGGCCCTGTATTCGGGGGGCACGAAATGGGCCGCGAGACAGGTGGAGAGGATCGTCTGGGGTCCCTCCGCCGCCAGGGCCGCGAGGACCCGCAACTGCTTCAACTCGTTCTCGAGGTCGAGGCCGTAGCCGCTCTTGGCCTCGAAGGTGGTGACGCCGTGGGCCAGGCGCCTCCGGGCGAGGGCCCGCGCCGCGCCGAGAAGATCGTCCTCCGAGGCGGCCCGCACCGCAGCCATGGTGGAGAGGATGCCGCCGCCGGCCCGGCCGATCTCCATGTAGCTGGCCCCGCGCAGGCGCAGGGCCAGCTCGTGTGCGCGGTCGCCCACGAACGGAATGTGGGTGTGGGGGTCCACGAAGCCGGGCAGGACGGTGGCGTCGGGGGCGGAAATGCGCCGGATGGCCGTCGCCGCGGCGACCTCCTTCCAGGGCCCCACGAAAACGACCTCGTCTCCGCGCACGCCTACCGCGCCCCCCCGCAGGACCGGCAGCTCCCGCATCGCCGCGCCCCTCCGCGGCCCCTCCTGGTGGCAGGGCACGAGGCAGCCGACGGGGCCCACCAGCAGGTCGAAGTCGCGGTCCGCCATCCCGGCGCCTCCCACTGCTATACAGAGCGCCATAAGTCTTCGCAACACCGACGAGGGAGCAAAGCACATGGCGCTCTGTATAGTATAGCGCGCCCCCGAAACCGCCGCGGCCGTTCATCCCTGTTGCCCGCGGCGCGAAGGGCTTACCGCGGAGATGCGGGGCGGGGCAGGTAGGATTGAGTCAAAGAACCGAGAATGGGGAAGACCACAGCGGAGTCCACCGCTGGGCGTCTTCCGGTTCCGGCGATGGGCTGCCCCTCGTCCGCCCTCGGCTCCCCTCGTTACGTCGGCTTCCCGAAGGACTCGACGTTCTCCCCGGATCGCTTCTCCTCCACGGCCTCCACGAGCGCGGAGACGCGTCGGATGAGGTCGCGGACCGAACCCAAAAGGTTCTCGCGCTCCATCTTGAGGTCGAGGATCTGGCGCTCCACCTGGTGGGCGCGGAGCTGGACCTCCTGCAGAGCGGACTCGCCCTTCACGTGGGCCTCCTGGACGATGGATTGGGCCTCGCGCAGGGCCTGGGCCTTCACGTCGTCGGCGGTCTTCTGCGCCGTGTAGAGCGCCTCCTTCAGCAGGTTCTCCCGGCGGCGGAACTCGTCGAGGCTCCCCGTGAGGTTCTCGACCTCCTTCTGCAGCCGCGTGTTCTGGAGGACCAGCTCGTGGTAGGACTCGGCCACCGCGCCGAGGAAGATCTTCACGTCCTCGGGGTCGTAGCCCCGCATCACCTTGCGGAAACTGTGGCCCTGGATCTCGATGGGGGTGATTCCGTGCTTGGGCGTCATGCTACCTCCTGGGGCCGAAGAGGGCGGTGCCGACGCGCACGAGCGTGGCCCCCTCCTCCACGGCGACCGTGTAGTCGTGGCTCATCCCCATGGAGAGGAACCGGAACACCGCGGGGCTGGGGTGGACCGCGCGGATCTCCTCGAAGAGCCGCTTCAGGGCCCGGTAGTGGGGCCGGCTCGCTTCGGCCTCCTCCTCCAGCGGCGGGACCCCCATGAGTCCCACCAGCGAGAGGTTCGGCAAGGCGAACGCCTCCCGGACGAGGGGGAGCGCCATGAGGGCCGGGACGCCGCCCTTCTGCTCCTCCCCGAAGTTCACCTCGATCAT
>JAKAIJ010000002.1 GCA_021814355.1 Acidobacteriota bacterium | reverse complement strand
CGGTTGGCGAGGCTCAGTCCCAGCCAGACCAGGATCATCGTGCAGATGAGGAGCCACTTCAACAAACCCAGCAGGTTATGCATCGCCGCCGTCCTCCCGGAACCGTCTTAGGGCCTATCCGTAAATAGGGCGCGGCCGCGCGCGTGGCGCCTCCCGAGCAGGGCGAGGCGGCCGACCGCAGGCAGGCTCTGGGCTTGCCGCCTGCCGAGGGAAGCCAACAAAGCCATGCGACGGGAGCCGCCCGCGCCCGGAGGGACGGGGCCATCCGCGCGCCTGGCTGCGTCAGCTCGCTCATCCGATGGTCTCCGACATCGCCCTTCGCTCGCTTCCTTGCCATCCATCGCGGCTGGCCTCCGTCGCGACCATGCCTTATTTTACGGATAGGCCCTTAGCAGGCCGTCCATTTTGCCCTGGGCCGTCAGGACCAGATCAATCCACTCCCGGGCGGCGCCGCGTCCGCCGGGGTCTGTGCAGACGTAGTCCACTTCGGCGCGCACCGCCGGGTGGGCGTCGGCGGGACACGCCGCCGCGCCGGCGCGCCTCAGGGCGGGCAGGTCCAGGAGATCGTCGCCCATGTAGGCCGCCTCTTCCGCCGCCACCCCGGCCCCGGCGAGCAGGGCCGCGAAGGCCTCGCCCTTCTGGCACGCCCCCTGCGCCACCCGGGCGACGCCCAGCTCGCGGGCGCGCCGCGCCGTGGCCGGGGCGGACCGCCCAGAAAGGAACGCCACCTCGAGGCCCGCGGCCTGGGCCAGCTTGATGCCCGCGCCGTCCCGGACGTCGAAGCGCTTCCACTCGCCGTCGCCGCCGTCCAGGACGATCCCGCCGTCGGTCAGGGTGCCGTCCACATCGAAGACCAGGAGACGCAGGCTCTTTAAGCGCGAGGCCAGCTCCGGCGTCGTCCCGCGGGCCCGTCCTTCCACCATCCCGGCGCTCCCGTGCAGGGTTGAGATGGTAGCACGAACGCCCTCCCCGCGCCACGCCCGGAGCGCCGCCGCGGGGTCCGAAGCGGGCCCGCGGGAAACTGCGGTCAGATCAGCTGGAGGCGCCAGAGGTCGTGGAGGTGGAGGACGCCCTGGACACGGCGGGAGCCGTCGAGGACGAGCAGGGAGGTGATCTTGCACTCCTCCAGGATGCGGAGCGCCTCGGCGGCCAGGGCCTCGCCGGAGATGGTCTTCGGGTCGGGGTGGGCGCACTCGCCGGCACGCATCTCGAGGAGCGCGCCCCCGTGCTTCTCGAGCAGGCGCCGCATGTCGCCGTCGGTGACGATTCCGACCACCCGGCCGTCCGCCTCGGCCACCACCGCGAGCCCCAGCTTCTTGGCCGAGATCTCGAAGATCACCTCGCGCATGGGGGTGGACGGAAGGACGAGGGGTACCGCCCCGCCCGCGTGCATGAGGTCGCGGACCCGCATGAATCGCTTGCCCAGCTTGCCGCCCGGGTGGAAGAGGGCGAAGTCCTCCTGCTTGAAGTTCCGTCGTTCCATGAGCTCCGCGGCCAGCGCGTCGCCCAGCGCCAACTGGGCCGTGGTGGAGGCCATGGGGGCGAGGTTGAGGGGGCATCCCTCCTCGTCCACCGGGACGCCCACGTGGAGGTCCGCCAGCGTGGCCAGGGTGCTCTTCTCGGAGGCGGTGGCGGCCACGACGAAGGCCCCCAGCCGCTTGAGCAGGGGCACGAGGCGCACGAGCTCCTCGGTCTCGCCGCTGTTGGAGAGGGCGAGCACCACGTCCACGGGCTTCACCATCCCAAGGTCCCCGTGGAACGCCTCGGCGGGGTGGAGGAAGAAGGAAGGCGTGCCGGTGCTCGCGAGGGTGGCCGAAATCTTGTGGCCCACGAGCCCGCTCTTGCCCATCCCCGTGACCACCACGCGCCCTTCGCACGAGGCCATGCGGTCCACCGCGCCGCGGAAGGCGTCTCCGAGGCTGTCGCGGAGCCGCTCGAGAGCTCGCACCTCGGCGTCGAGGACCCGGCGGCCCGCGCCGGGGCTCACGCGGCCTCCCGGGCCAGGCGGTGGAAGGCGGCGGCGCTCCGGCAGAAGGCCGGGAAGTCCTCGAGCGGGAGGGCGTTGGCGCCGTCCGAAAGGGCGCGCTCCGGGGCGTCGTGGACCTCGGCGAAGAAGCCGTCGGCGCCCGCCGCCGCGGCCGCCCGGGTAAGCGCGGGAATGAACTCGCGCCGGCCCGAGGAGGCGCCGCCGGCCCCGCCCGGGAGCTGCACCGAGTGGGTGGCGTCGAAGACGACGGGGTAGCCGAAGGAGCGCATCACGGCGATGGCGCGCATGTCCACCACAAGGTTGTTGTACCCGAAGCTCACTCCCCGCTCCGTCAGGAGGATGCGCTCGCAGCCGCTGGCCGTGAGCTTCTCCACCGCGTGGGCCATGTCCCACGGGGAGAGGAACTGCCCCTTCTTCACGTTCACCGCCCGCCCCGTGCGGGCGCAGGCCACCAGCAGGTCGGTCTGGCGGCAGAGGAAGGCGGGCACCTGGAGCACGTCGGCCACGGCGGCGCAGCGCTCGGCCTGGGCCGGCTCGTGCACGTCGGTCAGGACCGGCAGGCCCGACTCCCGCTTCGCCTCCGCCAGAACGCGGAGCCCCTCGTCGAGGCCTGGTCCGCGGTAGCTGCGCAGGGAGGTGCGGTTGGCCTTGTCGAAGGAGGCCTTGAAACAGAGCGCCAGGCCGAGCTCCCGGCCCCAGGAGGCGAGCTGGAGCGCCAGGGCCCGCACGTGCGGCCCCGACTCGATGACGCAGGGCCCGGCGATGAAGAGCGGCCGGTCAGAGCCGGCCGTCGTGCCGGGCGCGAGGTCGAAGGCCTTCACGGCGGGCAGGCTCATGCACCCTTCTCGCGCTCGAGGCGGTTGCGGTGGGACGCCTTCACGAAGTCCCGGAAGAGCGGGTGGGGCGAGAGGGGCCGGGACTTGAACTCGGGGTGGAACTGACAGCCCAGGAACCAGGGGTGGTCCTTGAGCTCCACGATCTCCACGAACTTGCCGTCCGGGGACATGCCCGTGAACTCCAGCCCCGCCCGCTTCAGCGGCTCGAGGTAGGCGGCCCTGTTGTACTCGTACCGGTGGCGGTGGCGCTCCCCGATCTGGGTGACTCCGTAGGCCCGGTGGGCCAGGCTCCCCTCCGCCAGCTCGCAGGGGCACCGCCCCAGACGCATGTTCCCGCCGTAGGTGTCGTCGCCCAGAAGATCACGCAGCTTGAAGAAAACCGGGTGGGGCGTCCCCGCGTCGAACTCGGTGGAGTGGGCGCCCGGCAGCCCCGCCACCGACCGGGCGAACTCGATGCACGCCAGCTGCATCCCCAGACAAATGCCGAAGTAGGGGATCCTCTGCTGGCGCGCGTAGGCGGCGGCCCGGATCTTCCCCTCCACGCCGCGCTCGCCGAACCCCCCGGGGACCAGGATCCCGTGGACGTCGGCGAGCGGCCCCGCGGGGCCCTCGTTTTCGATGTCCTCCGCCTCCACCCACTTGAGGCGGACCCCGAGGCGCGACGCCGCACCGCCGTGGACGAGGGCCTCGCGCAGGCTCTTGTAGGAGTCCTCGTATTGGGTGTACTTGCCCACCACACCGATGGTGACGGTGTCCTCAGGGTGCTTGAGGGTCTCGAGGAACTCCTCCCACTTCTCCAACCGGCGCTCGTTGAGCGGGAGGCCGAGGTACTTGAGGAGGATGTAGTCGAGCCCCTCCTGGGCGAGGTAAAGGGGCACCTCGTAGACGTGCTCCACGTCGCGGGCGGTGATGACCGCCTCCTCGCTCACGTTGCAGAATAGGCCGATCTTCGCCTTCATGTCGCGCGGGATGGCGTACTCCGTGCGGCAGAGCAGGATGTCGGGCTGGATCCCGATGGACCGCAGCTCCTTCACGCTGTGCTGGGTCGGCTTGGTCTTGAGCTCGTGGCTCGCCCGGATGAAGGGGATGAGGGTCAAGTGGATGAAGACCGCGTTGGCGCGGCCCACCTCCAGCTGGAGCTGCCGCACCGCCTCCAGGAAGGGCAGGGATTCGATGTCGCCCACGGTGCCGCCGATCTCCACGATGGCGATGTCCGACCCCTTGGCGTTGGACTGGATGGCGTCCTTGATCTCGTTGGTGATGTGCGGGACCACCTGGACGGTGCCCCCGAGGAAGTCGCCGCGGCGCTCCTTCTCGATGACCTGGAGGTAGATCCGCCCCGCGGTGTAGTTGCTGCTCCGGGAGGAGACCTGCGAGGTGAACCGCTCGTAGTGGCCCAGGTCCAGGTCGGTCTCGGCCCCGTCGTCGGTGACGAAGACCTCTCCATGCTGGAAGGGGCTCATGGTGCCCGGGTCCACGTTGATGTAGGGGTCCATCTTCTGGATGGAGACCTTGAAGCCGCGCGACTCGAGCAGGCGCCCGATGGACGCCGCGGCGATTCCCTTCCCCAGCGACGAGACCACCCCCCCCGTGATGAAGATGTACTTGGCCATGCCGCTCCCTCCCTGCGAGCCAACGATGTCCCGGGTAGATGACTATATCACGGGCCCCGGGGGGAGGCCACCGGACCGGCGGACTTCAGCCGGTCTCGCCCTGGGCGCGCAGGGCGGCCTCCGCGCGGGGGACATCCTCGGGGGTGTCCACCGCCACGGGGGCCCACTCCACCACCGCCGCCCGCACGGGGACGCCCCGCTCGAGGGCCCGCAGCTGCTCCAAGGACTCGGCGCGCTCGAGGCGGCCCTGCGGCCAGGCGGCGAAGCGCGCGAGGAACTCTCTCCGGAAGGCGTAGACCCCCACGTGACGGTAGACCGGGGCCTCGGCGAAAGCGGCCCCCCGCAGGAACGGGATCGGGCTGCGGCTGAAGTAGAGGCACCGCCCTTCCTCGCCTATCGCCACCTTCACGACGTCGGGGTCGGCGAACTCTTCTTCGCTGCGCAGCGGGCTCGCGAGGGTCGCCATGGGGAGCGCCGGGTCCGAGCGGACCAGCGCCACGAGGGCGCCGACCGCCGCGGGGTCGAGGGCGGGCTCGTCGCCCTGAAGGTTGAGCACCACCTCGCAGGCGAGCCCCTCCACCGCCCGGCAGGCGCGGTCCGAGCCGGTGGGGCAGTCGGCGGGGGTCATCACCGCCTCCCCCCCCGCGCCCCGCACCGCGGCGGCGATGCGGTCGTCGTCCGTGGCCACGAGCACCCGGTCCACGCCCGGAATCCGGCGGGCGCGCTCCAGGACCCGGACCACCATGGGCCGGCCCAGGAGCGGGACCAGCGGCTTGCCGGGAAAACGGGTGGAGGCGTACCGTGCCGGAATGACGGCAACCACTCCCGCCATGAGCCCTCCTCGCTGAATTATACTGGAACAAAGGCCTGAAATCCCTTTCCAACGAAGAGTCCCGCTCCCGCGACCGGATCGTGCGGCTCGCCCTCAGCCGATCGGCGCCGTGCACCTACGCGGGCCGTACACCTCCTTCGCGCCGGAACGGGGGCGGCTCCTTCCTTGACTTCGGGAGGAGGGCGGCGGGACAATACGGGCGGGTCCGGCGCGGCGCCGAACCCGGCCCGCGGGCCGGACGGCCGCGCCCTTTTCACGAAGGAGGCTCCAGGATGCGCTCCCGGGCGATGGCGGCAGGTCTTGCGGCGGTGGTCCTCCTCGGTTTCGCGGCGTGCGCGAAGCCGGCTAAAATCCAGGTGAGTCCCCCCAAGGTGGAGCTGAGGGACGCCGGCGCCACCGCCCAGCTTTCGGCCACTGTGCAGGACGCCAAGGGCAACCCCATGAAGGCCGCGGTCGCCTACTCGAGCACCAAGTCCGCGGTGGCGGACGTGGACGCGAGCGGCAAGGTCTCCGCCTACGGATCGGGGGACGCGGAGATCGTCGTCACCTGCGAGCAGGTCGCCGCGCGCGTGCCGGTCACCGTGCGCATCGTCCAGTCCATCAAGCTCGGGCTCGCCCAGGAGGCGGACACCGCCGCCGCGGGCCCCGCGAACAGCACCTACGCCCTCAAGGTGACCGCCACCGACGAGGCGGGCCAACCCGCGGACCTCTCCAAGGCCGCCTGGAGCTCGAGCGACCCCAAGGTGGCCACCGTGGACAACAAGGGGGTCCTGACCCTGCTCTCCAACGGAAAGACCGAGATCTCCGTCCGCTACGGCAAGGCCGCCGCGTGCACCTTTTCCGTCCCGGTCGCGATCCTGGTCCCCATGGCCATCAAGCTCGACCAGCCGGCCCTCTCCCTCAAGATGGGCGAATCGGCCCCCCTCGCCTTCACGGTCCTCTCCAACGCCGGGTCTCCCATGACGGCCACGCCGACCTTCACCTCCTCCAACCCCAAGGTGGCCGCGGTGGACGAAAAGGGCACCGTCACGGGGGTCTCCCGCGGCGCGGCCCAGATCACCATCGCGGTGGGGGAATCCGTCAACGCCGTCACGGTCTCGGTCCGCTGAGACCCGCCGGGGGACCCAGCCCGTGCGCATCGGCATCAACGGCATGGGCCGCATCGGCCGGGGCCTCTTCAAGGCCCTGGCGGGGCTCCCCGGCCTCGAAGTGGCCGCGGTCAACGATGTGGCCCGCCCGGCCACCCTGGCCCACCTCCTCGCCCACGACTCCTACTACGGCCCCTGGGGCACCCCCGTCGAGGCCGGTCCGGGGCGCCTCCGGCTCGGCGGGCTCGATCTCCCGTGCCTCGCGGGCGAGCGCCCGGACCAGATCCCCTGGGGCGAGCACGGGGTGGAGTGGGTCGTGGAGGCTACGGGACGGTTCAAGGACCGGCTCTCCCTCTCGGGCCACGGCCGCCCCGTCCTGTTGACGGCCTCCAGCCGGGAAGTGGACCGGCAGGTGGTCTTCGGCGTGAACCACGGCACGATCCGCCCTGAGGATCGCCTCCTCTCGGCCACCTCCTGTACGACCCACTGCGTCGTGCCCCCCCTGAGCGTCCTGCACCGGGCCTTCGGCGCCCGTGCCGTCCTCTTCAACACCGTCCACTGCTACAACGTGGGCCAGACCCTCGTGGACGCCCCGCGCGACGACCTGCGGCGCGCCCGGGCGGGGGCGCTGAACATGATTCCCACGACGACCAGCGCGTCGCTGGCGGTGGAGTCCGTCCTCCAGGAGCTCAAGGGGCGCGTGCGCGGGATGGCGGTGCGGGTCCCGGCCCCCGCCGTCTCCCTGACCGAGCTCGTGGTCGAGGCGGAGCGGCCCCCTGCGGAACCCGAGGCGGTGAACGGGGCGCTGGAGGCGGCCGCCTCCGGCGCTCTCTCGGGGGTCCTCGGCCTCTCCCGGCAGGAGCTCGTCTCCCAGGACTTCCTCGGGTCGCCCTTCTCCGCCGTGGTGGACGCCCCGCTCACGGCCGTGCAGGGGACGATGATCCGGCTCATCGCCTGGTACGACAACGAACGCGGCTACGTGATGCGCCTCGTGGACCTGCTCGCCTGGCTCAGAGACCGCATCTGACAGGGAGGAGACGATGGAGAAATTCCTGAGCGTGCGCGACGTGCCCCTGCGCGGCCGGAGGACCTTCCTGCGGGTGGACCTCAACGTCCCGGTGAAGGAGGGGCGGATCACCGACGACACGCGCATCCGGTCCGCCGTGGACACGATCCGGTTCCTGCTCGACGGCGGCGCGGCGGTCGTGGCCTGCTCGCACCTGGGCCGCCCCAAGGGGCGGGTGGTCTCCTCCCTCTCGCTGGCCCCCGTGGCCCAGCGGCTCGCCGCCCTGCTGCCGGGGCGGACCGTGGCTCTCGCCTCCGACGTGGCGGGCCCGGACGCCCGCGCCAAGGCGGCGGCGCTGAAGGAGGGCGAGCTCTTGCTCCTGGAAAACGTCCGGTTCGAGCCCGGCGAGACCGAGGGCGACGCGGCGCTCGCCGAGGCCCTCCAGCGCCTCGCCCCGGACCTCTACGTGAATGACGCTTTCGGCGCGGCCCACCGGCCCCACGCCTCGGTCTTCGCCCTCCCCCGGCGCTACGGCCAGGTCGCCATGGGCTTCCTGCTCGAGCGCGAGCTCACCTACCTCCTTGGGAAGCTCGGCCATCCCGAGAGGCCCTACCTGGCCCTCCTCGGTGGCGCCAAGGTCTCGGACAAGATCCCGGTCCTGCGCAGCCTGGTCGAGCAGGTGGACGCCCTCTGCATCGGCGGCGCCATGGCCTACACCTTCCTGGCCGCCCGGGGGGTGGCGACGGGGGCCTCCCGGGTGGAGGCGGACCAGGTGGAGACCGCCGCGGCCATCCTCGCCCGGGCCGCCGAGCGGAGGGTGACCGTCCATCTCCCCGAGGACCATGTCGTCTCTTCGGGCATCGAGGATGAGGCGGGCGCCCGCCCCGTGGCCAGCCGCGAGATCCCCGGCGGGTTGGTGGGCCTGGACATCGGCCCCTCCACCGCCGGGGCGTACGCCGCGGCCGTGGCCCTCGCCCGGACCGTCCTCTGGAACGGCCCGATGGGCGTCTTCGAGCGCAAGGCCTTCCGCGAGGGGACCATGGCGGTGGCCCGCGCGCTGGCCGACTCCTCGGCGCTGACCGTCGTGGGCGGAGGAGATTCGGTAGCCGCCCTCCACGCCGCCGGCGTGGCCGACCGGGTGTCGCACATCTCCACCGGCGGCGGGGCGTCTCTCGAGCTGCTCGCGGGCGACGATCTGCCCGGGGTGGCCGTGCTCACGCGCGCGCGCTGACCGCGCGCGCCGAGCGCCCCCCGCGGGAGAAACGGCGAAAAAACAAAAAGGGCGGCCGTGAGGCCGCCCTTCCGCTCTCGTCCGCCCGGACCGCTTACTCGACCTGCACCCGGTCCCCGATGTGGATCTCCTCGGCGCTGAGAAGAACCTTCAGGCAGGCGGTGTTGGCGTCCACCGTGATCACCACCGCCTCGCCCAGGTACTTCTTGTACCCCGATGCGGTCTGGGCCATGGCGGCCCCGGAGCCCGCGGGGAGCCGCGTATCGCCTCCCGCCGCGGCGGAGCCCCCGGAGGCGGCCGCGACTTCCGTGGTCCCCTGGGGGAACCGCGTGTCCGAAGCGAGGGCGGCGGCCTCGTCGTGCTTCCCTTCGCGGTAGAGGTCGCGTCCCTCCACGTCAATCTTCTGTTCGCGGTAGAGGTCGGTGATGCTGTTGACGAGGGTGTCCTCGGAGGTGGGGTAGCGGTAGACCCAGAGCTTGTCGCCGGGGGCCAGCTTCTGGTTGGTCCCAAGGTCGGTGTAGATGATGCTGCTGCGCCCGGCGCTCTCGAGCCGGTCCGCGGTCCAGACGACCCGGCCGGTGAACTTGGGGGAGTCGGGGAGGTACACCGGGAGCTCCTTGGAAGCCTCGATGTTCCACGGGATCGGGATGGGCCGGTAGGGCACGAGGGCGGCTCCGTACCGGATCTCGTCGCAGGACTGGACGATCTGGGCGATGGAGGAGCGCTCCTGGGCGGAGATGACCTTCACCCGGCCGATGCGGGAGTAGAGGTTGCCCAGCGGGCGGCCGGTCTCGGGGTGGTGGACCACCTGCCCCTTGGCCAGGACGAAGAACTCGCTGCCGTTCTCCACACCGCCCGCGGTGCCGCCGTTCAGGTAGACCACGTCCCCCTCCGACAGCGACTCCCGCATCCGGTTGGGACCCGAGGTGATCTTGAGGGCCCCGAGGCCGAAGCTCGGGGAGATGAACCCCGAGCAGTAGACGTCATGCGCGTTCACCGGCGGCATGGGGGACTCTTCGTCGAGCAGGAGCTTGCCCGCGCGTGCGCGCCCGGCCTCCTCCTCCATCGAGAGCTCCTCCCCGCCCACGACCTTGGGGGTCTTGATCAAAAGCGGGTCACCGGGATAGATCCAGTGGGCGTCCTTGATGTAGGGGTTGGCGTCCCAGATCTGCGGCCAGAGGAGCCAGGTGCCGAGCTTCTGCTGGGCGATGCCGGAGAGGGTGTCCCCCGCCACGATGGTGTAGACTTCGCCCTCCTTGGGCTTCTCCGGGGGAGTGTAGGGAGTCCAGTGTCCATCGGACTGCTTCGCGAGCCCCTTGGGCGGCGTCGGCGAACCCTTGTACTCTTTCGCCTTCTGGGACACCTCCGGCGGCACCTGCGCGGCGGCCTGGTCCTTGGACTTCACGGGGGCCTTCTCCTGGCCAAAGAGGGCCGGGCACCACGCCAAGGCGAACAGGGCTGGAAGCACGAACCACCAGTTCCCTCTGCGGATTCGCATCGCTCTCTCCCCTCTCACGCGAGACACCGTCTCTCATGGAGTTTATAGAACGGCTTTCCAAAAGTCAAGTTTTCCGCGCCCCCCCATGGCTTTAGCACTGCAAACTTATTCCCTCTGCCGAAGGCTAGAACGGATGCTCTGCACCCGCGGGTCCTTTGGGCTAAGCTTCTGGGCGCTTTCGAGATAGGTCTTGCAGCGCGCCACGAGCCCCTGGTCCAGATAGAACTGGGCAAGGTCGAGCAGGTAGCCGATCTCCCAGGGGTCCAGCTCGACGGCTTGGAGAAACTCTCTCTCGGCCTGGTGCTTGGAGCGGGCGTTGGGGTTGGTGGCCAGGATCTTGCCCATCAGCTGGTGGCAGGGGGCCGAGCCGGGGTTGTGGAAGAGGGCCAGCTTGAGGTATTGCGTGCACTCGTAGACCTGCTCCTGCCTGTAGAGCTCCTCGGCATAGCGGAAGAGCCTCTCGCATTCCCGCTGGTGGGCCTCGCCGACCTTCTGGACGGCGGTCTTGACGTCGCCGATGCGGCGGGCCTCCACCTCCGCGGTGAGGCCCGCGGCCCGCTCCTGGTGCTTCTCCTCGATGGCCGAGGCCTGGAGCATGAGGTAGGCCTCGCTGAGCTTTGCCCGGAGGTAGAGCAGGTCCTTCACGTACCTCTGGCGCACCTCCGGGTGGAGGAGGTCCGGGTTCAGGCGGGCGTGGAGCGTGTCGTGGACCTGCGTGATGGTCTCCATCCCGGCGTTCTGGGCCACCCCCAGAATCTGGCGCGGGTTGAGCCCGGGGGCGTTGAAGGATGCCACCAGGCTCTCGATGACGGTGGACTGAAGCGAGATGACCCGTTGCTCCTTCTCGATATTCTCCTGGAGCAGGGCAAGCCGCACCGGTTCGCCGGCGTCGGGTCGGGTCTCCACCGCACCCAGCAACAGGAGGAGGAAGAGGGTCTTGAGGGCCTGGCCCTCGGGCACGGCCCCCGCCTGGAGGAGCCGGGAGACGCGCACCGGCTGCTCGCACTGGTAGAGCATGTACCCCTCCTGGGGGGTCAGGTGGAAGCCCGTCAGGTCGGCCCCCTGCTTCTTCACCACGGAGACGGAGGGCTCCTTCAGCGGGGCCAGGTCCGCCTCGGGCAGGCGCTCTACGAGCATGGGGAGCAGGGAAGGGATGGGCACCGGGAGGAGGGGGTTGCGGGAGAGGCCCCGCCGCTCCTGGAGCTTGAGGATCTGGGAGGGGGGCACGGACTGGAGGCAGAGCGCGAGCGCCTGCTGCTTCAGCGCCAGGAGCTCCGGGTCGTTCTTGGGGAGCTCCGCCTCCAGGAAGACTAGGTCGTCGAGGACCTCCCCCCGCATCGGCGGGAGCGCGTACCCGGCCTGGGTGAGGCGGGCCCGCCAGAGGTCCCGGAACGAGGCGTGGACCAGGGCCTCGATGTAGCCGCCGCCCAGAAGAAGGCCCATGGGCGCCCCGCCGGGGGCGAACCAGATGTGGCGGCTCTCCGTGTCCTTGAGGGCCGAGGCCAGCAGCTCGGTGATCCGCATGGCCGGCAGGACGGGCGGCACCAGGAATGGAGCCAGGGCCATCTCCAACTCGGCTCCCTCCAGCGGATGCTTCAGGACCTTCATGACGCCCACGCCCTCGAGCGCCGCCGCCTCCTCGGACGGGAGCGGCGCCTCCGGGGCGAAGAGCACGGGAGGCATGAGGCCCATGCGCTCCCAGGCCAGGCGGACGAACTGGCCGCCGGGCATCTCCTCGGGGTCGCCGTCCAGGATGAAGAGGTCGGGGCTGACTCCGTGGAGGGTGGTCAGGGCGTCCTCGGCGTTCTGCACCGAGACGATCCTCCAGCCGGGCGGCAGGAAGGAGGTGCAGAGGTCCGGCGCACGCAAATCCCGGGAGAAGAGCACCAGCTGCCTCACGCCGCGTCCCCCCACCGCTCGAGCGCCGCGGCCAGTTCGGGGGCGCTCCGGGCCGCCTCGCGCAGGCTCGCACCGGCCATTACCGCGTCCACGGCCTGGCGCGCCGCGCGGGTCCCCGCCCGGGTGCCGCCGGGGTGGCCGTGGATTCCGCCGCCGAATTGGAGGACCACGTCCCGTCCCAAGAGACCAACCACCGCGGGAACGTGGCCGGGGTGCAGCCCCCCCGAGGCGACGGGCAGCGCCGGCGCGACGCCCGTCCATTCCTGGCCGTCTGCGCCCCCGCCCGGCTCCGCCCCCGTCGTGAGAAGCGCGGCGGCACTGCGCGCCACCTCGTGCGCCGGGCCCTCCATCTTGCCCACCACCGTGCCCACGTGGAGCTGGTCCACGCCCGCCAGCCGGGCCGACCGGGCCAGCACCGCCATGGCGATGCCGTGGGACGGGTCCCTCGTGAAGGCAGCGTGCATGGCGCGGTGGCCGTGAAGGATGAGGTCGAGCCCCGCGTTGCGGAGGCTCTGGACGCCGGACCATCCCACGGTCACGAGGTCCACCATGGCGATGCGGCCCCCCAGGTGGGCCACGAGCCCCGCCCGCCGCAGCATGATCTCGGTGGGGGCGGTCACGTTGGGGATGTAGCCCTTGGGCAGGCCCGTCTCGTCCTCCGCCCGCCTCGCCGCGTCCAGGCAGGCGCGGAGGCGCTCCTCGAAGGGGCAGAACGTCTGGGACGTGAGGTTCTCGTCGTCCTTCACCACGTCGCACCCCGCGGCCATGGCCTCGTAGACCACCGCCGCCTGCTCGGCCGGGGGAAGCCCGATCTTGGGCTTCACGATCGTCCCCACGAGCGGTCGGCCGGTCACGCCGAGGGCTTTCCGGATGCCCGCCACGCCACGCGCGGGGCCCGGGAAGCTGCGCACCAGCCCGGGGGGGAACCGCACCGCCTCTAGCCTGAGGGCGTCAACCTCCTTCATGCCGAAGATGTTCCCCGCCACGCTGGAGTAGACCTGGGCCATGTTTCCGCCCTCGAAGAGCTCCGCGGCGTAGGCGATCGTCGCCTGGTCGCCCTCGAGAGCCACCACGCGGGCCCGCAGCCGGTCGCGCAGGCCGCCGGAGAGCGTGGCCACTTCGGTCCACGTGCCGATGGAGGACTCGGCAGCCAGGGCGTTGGCGGCCTTCTCGAGGCTGCCGCCCGCCGCGGGGCGCACGCGGAACCGGCAGGCGAGGTCCCCCTCCCGGACAGCTCCGCCGAGGTCCAAATAGGCCAGGGTCTCCCTGCTCACGTGCCTCCCTTTCCGGGCGCGAGGATAGCACAGGAAGAAATGGTCCCGCCACCATCCGCAGTGTGGCGAGGTCGGTTCAATCGTCTTTCCAACTCGCCACACCAGCGTCCGCGGCGGGCGTTCCGGCGAGAATGTCGGCGAGCAGGCCGCGCTCCGTGACGAAGGCGGTGACGTACTGGAGCGAGACCTTGTCGAAGGCGGGGTTCTCGACCACGACGCCGGCGGGGGCGTCGGGCCAGACCTCCTTCGGGTCGCGCTGCTCCACGGCCTCGTCCGCCCGGTCCCGGACCACCTTGAGGGTGTGGGTGGCGCAGTAGATGGGCACCCCGTACCGCGCCGCCACGACGCAGAAGAGCCCCGTGCCCACCTTGTTCACCAGGTACCCGGAGCCGAGGACCGCGTCGGCCCCGAAGAGGAAGAGGTCCGCCCCGTCCAGCGCGCGCTTGGCCGCGGCGTCCACCATGTGGACCACCTCCACCCCCGCGGCGGCCAGCTCCCGAGCGGTGATGCGCCCCTGGTAGCGGGGACGGGTCTCGGTGTTGAGGACCCGGAACCTGCGCCCCAGGCGGTGGGCCTCCAGCAGGATGGCCACGGCGGTGCTCGAGTGGCAGTGCGTGAAGACGCTCATCCCGTCGCGCACCAGCCCGGCGCCGGTCGCGGCGATGCGCCGCTCGTCCTCGTCGAGGCCGCACAAGAGCTCCTCGGCGCGGGCGCGGCGCCCGCCGGGTGGGACCGGCACCTCCAGGAACCGGGCCAGGAGGTTGCGCAGCATGGGTTCGTTGGGCCGGGCCCCCGAGAGCGCGGCGGCCAGGGCGGCGCCGTCCGCCGCCCGATCCGCGTCCAGGTCCGCCGCCAGGGCGGCGAGGGCGGCGCGGGCAATGGCGTTCGCCCCCTGGATCTCCAGGGCGCGGATTCTGCGGACCGCCTCGTCCACCCTGCCCATGCCGCCTTCCGCCCTCCGGACGCCGCGGGCTACCCGATCTCCACCATCTCGGGGTGGCGCGTCCAGTAGTCCCACGCGAATCCCATGTCCGCCGTCTCCTCCGCGTGGATGCGGAAGAGCGGCTCCCCGGAGAGCACCCGATCCCCCACCTTCTTGAGCAGATCGAGTCCCGCCCCCTGGTCCACGGGGGCACCGGCGAGCTTGGCGCAGGCCGCGAGCTCGTGGTTGTCTATCGCCAGCACGGTCCCCGTCGAGGAGGCCAGGGCCTCGCGGGTGATGGGGCCGGGCTCCCTGGGCGCGCGCGCGCCCTGGGCCTCCACGATGCGCCGCATCTTCTCGAAGGCCTCCCCCGAGTGGAGGATACGCTCGGCGATGCGCCGCCCGTGACCGCCCCGCAGGGCGGGGGCAAAGTCCAGGATGCGCCCCGCGAGGTCCAGGCACTTCTCCCTCAGGTCCGCCGGGGCGTCGGGGGCGTTGGAGAGGACCGCCATCACGTCGCGGACCTCCAGCACGGGCCCGATGCCCCGGCCCACGGGCTGACGGCCGTCCGTGGCCACCACCTCCACGGTCATCCCCATCTTCTCGCCCACGTACTCGAACAGTTTCTTCAGCGCCGTGGCGTGGGCCATGGTGGTGACCTTGGCCGTCGGTCCCACGGGGATGTCAATGAGGACGTGCGTGGAGCCCGCGGCCTGCTTCTTCGAGAGGATGGAGGCGATCATCTGGCCCACGGCGTCAATGTTGAGGGGCCGTTCCACGGCGATGATGATGTCGTCGGCGGGCGACAGGGCGAAGGAGCCGCCCCAGGCGAGGCAGCCCCCCTCGGCCTTCACGATCCGCCGCAGGTCCTCGAGGGTGAGGTCCACGTTGGCGAGCACCTCCATGGTGTCGGCGGTGCCCGCTGGGGAGGTGATGGAGCGCGAGGAGGTCTTGGGGATGGTGAGCCCGTAGGCCGCCACGATGGGGACCACCACCATGGTGGTGCGGTTGCCCGGGATGCCCCCGATGCAGTGCTTGTCCACCACCATCTCCTGACCCCAGTCGAGGCGCTGGCCCTGCTCGACCATGGCCCGGGAGAGGTAGAAGATCTCCTCGCGGTCCATGAACCCCTGGGCGCAGCCGATGACGAAGGCCGTGAGCTCCACCTTGGAGTAGCGGTTCTCCACGATGTCCCGGATGATGCGGCGGTAGGCCTCCTGGTCTAGGACCTCGCCGTGGAGCTTCTTCCGGACGAGGTCCACGGAGCGCACGGGATCCAGGTGGCGGACCCGCGCCTCCGCCCCGGCGGGCACCCCGAGCTGCTGGAAGGCGTACTCGCAGAGCCCTACCTCCCCCTTGGCCAAGAACGGCTCGTCGGTGACGTGGAGCACGGCCACGAGGGACCGGCCGTTGGAGGCCACCTCCACCTTGCTGAGCGCCGCGAACCCCTGCGCGCGGCAGAGGTCGCAGTCCTTGCGGAGAAAGACGATGTTTTCTCGGTAGGTGTCAATCTTTACGGGCCGGATTCGCATCGCGCTCTTCCCTCCGGGCGTGGTCCGAGTATACCGCGGGGACGCGGTTAGCAGGCTGCTGAAAAACTCCCGTAGGCCGCGTTGCCAGCGCCACGACTCCGGATGCAAGGCGGCGCGACGCCGGCGATGTCTTCGCACATCGTCTAGGAGCGACAACATAGCAGACGGGGCCGTGCCGCGGCAACCCATTCGGGCGCAAGGGATTGGGGGCCATCTGCGTTGTTGCGGCTCGTTGACGATGGGACACCGCATCGCCCTCCTCGCCGTGCCTAGCATCCCGGGGTCTGGCCCTCGGAGGGCTCCCGGCGCGTTGCCCCCCGGATCGGTGCAGATTCGCGAAGGCCCGAGGCAGGCGTGCGGGACGGCACGCAGACGAGGGCCGACATGGAAGACGCCCGGCTCCGGGGCAACCCGAAGGGACGCCGCGGCCTGGGCACCCCGCCGCGTTCCGGTTCGTCGCCGATGCCCCCTGCATCTGTCTCCTCCCCGCGCCTTGCGTGGCATCCCAGGGCGCTGGCGTCGCGCCAGAGATCCTCCGAGGGCCAGACCCCTCCCCCCAAGCCTCTTGCGCGCGGCCCATGCGAGTTTCTCAGCCGCCTGCTAGCGCCCTCGGCGGCCCCCCCGGCCGCGCACGGGCCCCGGCCACCCCTCCGGGACGAACTGGGCCTCCAGGGCGGTGGCGTCCACGCGGACCAGCCTCACGGCGAGCGGGTCCCCCACCCGCAGGACCGCCCCCGAGTAGACGCCGCGCGCCCTCAGGCCGTCGGGGTCCACCCGCAGGCGGTCGTCCTCCACCAGCCGGAATGGGCAGAGCCCCTCGATGAGGTGGTCGAGCAGCTCCACGCGGATCCCCGCGCGCGAGAACCCCAGGACGAGCGCGTCGAAGGTGTCGCCCAGCCGGCCCGAGAGAAAAGCCATCTGGTGCCACACCATGACCTCTCGCTCGGCCGCGTCCGCCGCTCGCTCGGCGTTCGAGCAGTGCGCGGCGGCGAAGGCGAGGTCCCCCTCCGGCGCGGGGCCAAGGCCCAGCGCCGCCGCGAGGGCGCGGTGGACCAGGAGGTCGGGATAACGGCGGATGGGACTCGTGAAGTGGGCGTAGGTCGCGAGGGCAAGGCCGAAGTGGCCGGCGTTGGCCACGGCGTAGCGCGCCTGCATCATGCCCCGCAGGACGAGGTAGGAGACCAGCTTCTCCGCCCGGTGGCCCCGGGCCCTCTCCAGGACCGCCCGGAGGATGGCGGGGTCCGCCAGGTCGCCCCGGCTCGCCTCGCCCAGCCCCAGCGCGTTGAGCAGGGGACGCAGGGCCTCCAGCTTCCGCGGGTCCGGGGCCTCGTGGACGCGGTAGAGGCACGGGGCGCCGGCGCGCTCCAGCGCCTCGGCCACGGCGGTGTTCGCAAGGAGCATGCACTCCTCCACGAGCCGGTGGGAGGCGAGCCTCGCCGCGGGGAGCACCTCCTCCACCCGGCCCGTGAGGCCGAACCGGAGGTCCGCCTCGGGAAGGTCCAGGTCCAGCGAGCCTCGGGCCGCTCGGCGCGCCGAGAGCACCTCCGACAGGGCCCCCAGCTCCCCCACGAGCGCGGCTAGATCGGGCTCCAGGGAGCCTTCGCCGTCCAGCGCCGCCTGGGCCTCGCCATAGGTGAGGCGGCGGCGCGACCGGATGACGGCCTTACGGAACCGGGCTTCGGCGACCCTGCCGTCCGGAGCCACCGCGAGCTCCGCGGTGAAGGTGAGCCGATCCCGCCCCTCGACGAGCGAGCAGAGGCCGCCCGAGAGCCGGGACGGCAGCATGTGGTAGGCGACCCCCGGCAGGTAGGTGGTGTTCCCCCGGCGCAGCGCCTCCGCGTCCATCGCCGACCCGGGCCGCACGTAGTGCGAGACGTCGG
Source organism: Acidobacteriota bacterium (assembly GCA_021814355.1). Classification (GTDB taxonomy): domain Bacteria; phylum Acidobacteriota; class UBA4820; order UBA4820; family DSQY01; genus JAEMPZ01. Next base: position 20,898 of record JAKAIJ010000002.1, on the reverse strand, counting down.
CGATGTGGACCCAGAGCCGCCACCCCGCTCCCTCGCGCCGCAGGGAGAGGGCGTCGTCGAAGTCCTTGGCGTCCTCGGGGTCCACGGTGACCGCGGGCAGGAACCGTAGGTCCGCCCGCCCCTCCAAGTCGCCGGCCGGAGGCTCCTCGGGAAGGGCGTCCGCCTCTCGCGCCACCGCCGGGGGGAACTCATGGGTGAGGCCGTAACGCGCCTCGGCCACCCGAACCGGCGTCCGGGGATCCTCGAAGGCACCCACGACCTCCACCGATTCAGCCAAGGGCGGCCCTTCGCCCGGACAAAGGGTCACCAGCGCCACCCCTCCCTCCCCGGCGGAGCCCCGGGGGAGGGCGATGGGATTCGGGACGGCGCCGAAGGGATAGAGGAAGCCGCCCCGGACCAGTCCCGCCACGGGGCGCCGGGAGCGGGCGAGCAGGGCGGTCACCTCCCCCTCGGGGCCTTTGTCTCCCGGAAGACGCGGGGCCACGCGGACCCGGACGCGGTCGCCCTCCAGGGCGCCGGCCGTGGCCGGCGGGGGGATGAAGACGTCCCGGGAGCCGTCGGGGGCTCCGTCCGGGGTGACGAAACCGTACGCCCCGCGGGCCGCGTGGAAGGTCCCGCAGACCTCCGCGGGTTCCGCGACGGCGGCGTAGCGCCCCCGGTTCGATCGGAGCCGCCCCTCCGAGACGAGCTGGACGAGCAGCGGCGCGAGCCCCCGCCGCTCCCGCGGCGAGAGCCCCAACTCCGCGGCGATGCGGCTGCGGGTCGAGAGCTCCCCGGCGGGCAGGGCGCGCAGGTGGGCCAGGAGGCGCTCGCGCAGGGCCATCGGCTCAGCCGAAGAGGCCCCGCCGCTGGAGCGCGCAGGGGACGGGGTGGACCTGGAGCCCCTCGAAGACCCGGCGCGGGTTCTGCACGGCGAGGCGGCGCGCGGCGGCCCGGCCGTAGCGGCGCTCGAGGACCCGCACCGCCTCCCGGAAGAGGGGCGGGCGGGCGTCGGGACGGTGGGCGTCCGACGCGACAAGGGCGACCCAGCCCCTCTCGAGCATCTGGAAGGCGGTGCGCTGGACCTGGGGCCCGAAGGTCCCCACGAGAGAGTGGGTAGTCACCTGGAAGGCGATTCCGGACTCGGCCAGCGCCGCGAGCCGCCGGGGGTCCCGCTGGGCGAAGACGTAGCGCTCCGGGTGGGCCAGCAGGGGCTCCGCCCCCGCGAGGCGGAGCCGGTAGAAGGTCTCGTCCACCCCCCGCGGCTGGAGCGTTACGGGAAACTCCACCAGCAAGTGGGGGCCCCCGCCCAGCGTCAGCAGCTTCCCGGCGGCCAGGTCCTCGGGCAGGCCGTGGTGGTAGTAGACCTCCGCGCCGAGCGCGAGCTGAAGGCCCAGTCCCGCGGCGCGCGAACTCCACGCGGCGAACCGCTCGCGCAGCTCCGCCGGGCGGTTTGGGTACTTGTCGGGCCAGATGTGGGGGGTCACGAGGACCGCGCGGACTTTCTCGCTCCGGCAACGGTCGAGGCACGCCTTCGAGGCGTCCCAGTCGGGGCAGCCGTCGTCAACGCCGGGGAGCAGGTGGCAGTGCACGTCGGTGTACATGTCGGGCGTCTCCTCGATCTCCGCGAGGAAGGCGCCATTATAGCAGGGCCGGCGTGGTACGATGGGCGCGGGGAGACGCCCCGCGGGAGGGACGATGCGCAAGTCCTGGGACGCCTACTTCATGGACATCGCGCGCGAGGTGGCCAGCCGCGCCACCTGTGATCGGAAGCACGTGGGCTGCGTGCTGGTGAAGGACAAGTACCTCATCGCCACCGGCTACAACGGATCGGTGGGCGGCCTCGCCCACTGCGACGAGGTGGGCCACATGATCGTCAACGGCCACTGCGAGCGCACGTCGCACGCCGAGGCCAACGCCATCGTCCAGGCCGCCAAGCACGGCGTCTCCACCGACGGCGCCACGGCGTACATCACGGCGTCGCCCTGCTGGGGTTGCTTCAAGCTCCTGGCCTCGGCGGGCGTGGGGCGCCTCGTTCTTCGGGGAGTTCTACCGGGACGAGCGCATCTTCGAGGCGGCCCGCCAACTGGACATCGCGCTGGCGGACATGTCGGACCACTCCCCCGCCTGAGCGAGAGCCCGGCGGGAATACGGGGGAAGCGATGACACTAGGAACCGCGCTCGGTTCCGGGGCGCGGCGGCTGAAGGCCGTCGGAATTCCGCATCCCGCCTACGACGCTCTGCTTCTGCTGGCCCACGCCTTGGGCCGCGACAAGGCTTGGGTTCTGGCTCACCGGGATGCCCCCCTCCCGCGCGGGGAGGGAGGCATCTTCGAGGCCCTCCTCCACCGCCGCGAGGCGCGCGAGCCCCTCCAGCACCTGCGGGGCTTCCAGGAGTTCTGGGGCCTCCGCGTCCGCGTCGGCCCGGGCTGCCTGATTCCCCGTCCCGAGACCGAGCACCTGGTAGAGCAGTCGCTCCTCTGCCTCGGCGAGGAACCCGCGCCCCGCGTCCTGGAGGTGGGCGTGGGGTCCGGGTGCGTCCTGGCGGCGCTGGCGCGGGAGCACCCCGGGGCCGTCCTCTGGGGCGCGGAGCGGGAGCGGGAGGCGCTCGCGTGGGCCCGACGCAACCTCGCCGCCGCGGCCCGCGCCCGGCTCGTCCGGGCGGATCTCGAGGGCCCCTGCCCCTTCGCGGGCCTGGACCTCCTGGTGAGCAACCCGCCTTACATCACCGCGAAGGAGTGGCCCTCCCTTCCTCCGGAGGTCCGCGACCACGAGCCGCGGGCGGCGCTCCTGATCCCCAGCGGCGACCCGCTCGGGCCGTACCGGCACCTGGGGCGGTGGGCCGAACAGGCGCTACGGCCCGGCGGGCACCTGGTGGCCGAGCTGGGCGTGGCGCAGGCGCGCAGGGCCCGCTCCCTGCGCCGTCTCTCCCCCAGCCTGCGCTGGCTCCGCGGGGTGAGGGACCTCGCGGGCCGGCTGCGCGTGGCCGTCTGGCAAAAGCTCTGAGAACGCGCGCCCCTGCGCCTTCTCGTGGGTGCTAGCAGGCTGCTGAAAAACTCCCGTAGGCCGCGTGCGAGTTTCTCAGCCGCCTGCTAGAATGGGCGCATGGTCCGGCCGGCCGGCGACCTGTCCGTCTTCCTCCCCAGGGCGGTCTATGACCTGGTGGCCCCGGCTCTTGCCGGCGCGCCCGCCCGCAAGACCCTCCGGGGCGCGGTCCTCTTCTGCGACGTGGCGGGATTCACCCCCCTCACCGAGGCCCTCGCTTCCCTTGGCCGCGAAGGCGCAGAGGAGCTGACCCGAATCCTCAACGCCTACTTCACCCGGATGATTCTCCTCGTGGACCGCAGCGGCGGCGACGTGCTGCGCTTCGGCGGCGACGCCATGACCGTGCTCTTCCCGGGGGAGGCGGCGGAACCCCGGGCCGCCGCCGCGGGCCTCGCCATGCTGGAGGCCATGTCCGAGTTCAAGGGCATGGAGACGGCGGCGGGGCGCTTCGACCTCTCGATGAAGATCGGCGCCGCCTCGGGCGACGTCCTTCTCGGCGTCCCGGGGGACCCCGCCCTGGGCTGGGACTACTACGCCGCGGGCCCCCCCCTCGACCAGGCCGCCGAAGCCGAGCACCACGCGGAGCCCGGCATGGCCGTCGCCCACCCGAGCTTCCTCCGGTTGGCCCGCGCATGCGTCTCCTCCCCGCGTGGGGAGGGATTCGCGCGGCTGACGAAGGCGCCTGCCCCGCCGGGGGGGCCGCGCCAGCCAGCCCACCCCGGGGCCGAGGCCCTGGCGCGGCTGGTGCCCGCCCACCTGGCCGAGCGGGCGGGCGCGGGGACCCTCGGCGAGCACCGCGGCACCGCTGTGGTTTTCGTCTCGGCGGCGGGGCTCTCGTGGGACGACCCTGCGGCTCCCGACCGGGTCGAGTCGCTCTACCGGCTCCTCGCCTCGGGCGCCCGGCGCTACGGTGGGACGCTCAACAAGCTCGACATGGGCGACAAGGGGACCAAGGGGATCGTCCTCTTTGGGGCACCCTACGCCTGCGAGTCGAAGGAGGAGATGGCCGTCCGGTTCGTGCTCGACCTCCTGCGCGACGCGCGGGTCCTCGTGGGGCTCACCCTGAAGGCGGGCGTCACCTCCGCGCCGCTCTTCTCGGGTCCCGTGGGCGCCCCTGGACGACGCGAGTTCACCGTCATGGGGGACGGGATCAACCTGGCGGCCCGGCTCATGGCCGCCGCCGCGCCGGGGGGGGCCCTCGTCTCCCGGACGGTGGCGGAGGGGGCCGCCGAAACCCTGCGCTTCCGCGCCCTCGATCCCATCCGGGTGAAGGGAAAGCGGGACCCGGTGGCCGTCTTCTCTCCCGAGGGCGAGCGTCGCGGGGGCGAGACCGACGCCCTTCGTCCCCTGGTGGGACGCGAGAAGGAGGTCCGGCTCCTCCGGCGCACCCTCTTCGAGCGCGAGGGAAGACCACCCCTAGTGACGGGCGACCCGGGCGCAGGGAAGTCGGCCCTCGCCGACCGCCTCCAGGCGGAGGCTCGCCAGCGCGAGATCGCGGTCACTCTGGTCCGCTTGGCACCCTACCACGGGGATCAGCCCTACGCCGCCCTGAAGCCCGTGGCCCTGGCCCTGGCGGGCGTCACCCGCCACGACCCTCCCGAGGTGCTGGCCGAGGCCCGCGAGACGGCGCTGGCTCAGGAGCCCGCCGGCTTCCGGTGTCTCATGAACCCGCTTCTCGACCTCCCAGAGGAGGAGTCCGAGGCCCTGGCAGGCCTCTCGCCGAAGGAGCGGCGCGATCTCACCGCCGCCCTCTTCGGCCGCCTTCTCGAGCGCGGCGGCGAGCGCGTCCTGCTGCTCGACGGCCTCCAGTGGGCCGACGCCCCGTCGCTCGACCTGCTCGCCACGCTCCTTTGCGAACCCCGTCCCCTCCCCTGGCGGGTCGCGTTCTTCACTCGGCCGGATTCGGAGACCCTAGCCCCCCTGGAGTCCTTCACCGCGCCGCTCCCGCTCGCGCCGCTCCCCCCCGAGACGCTGGCCGACCTCCTGGTGGAGGCCCACGGCCTCGGCCGCCCCTCCGCCGCGGTCCTCGCCTGGTTCCAGGAGCGGGCCCACGGCAACCCCGGGGTGGCCGGCGCCCTCTTCGAGACTCTGCGGCGGGAGGGGCTCGTGGCGCCGGGCCCCGGCGGAAGACCCACCGTGGACGAGGACCGGCTCTCCCGCGCCACCTTTCCGGACACCCTCGAAGCCCTCTACCTCCGGCGCCTGGACGCCCTGGCGCCCGCCCCCCGCGCGCTGCTCCAGAGCGCCTCCGCGCTGGGCGCCTCGGTGTCGCTGAACCTCCTGCAGCAGGTCTCCGATCTGCCGGCCCAGGAGTTCTCCTCTGCCCTCGAGGCCCTGCACGGGGCGGGCCTGCTGCGGGACGACACGCGGGGGGCGCGACCCTACGTAGCCTTCGCCGACACGCTGCTCCAGGGCGCCGTTTACGACGCCGCCCCCTTCGGCCTCAAGCGGGAGACCCACCGGCGCGTCCTCCAGTTCCTGGAGGGCGGCGGAGGGGCCGCCCAACCCCGTCTCTGGCCGCCGCTGGCCCACCACGCGGAGCTCGCCGGCGAGACGGCGCGCGCCCGGCACTACCACCGCCTCGCCGGGCGCGACGCCCTCCGGCGGTTCGACAACGCCGCGGCCTACAAGCACCTGCGTTACGTCTGCCGCGACCTGGCGCCCGGGGCCGAGGACGTGGACGACGCCTTCTCCCTGATGGACACCCTCGGCGCGCTGGGAAAGGCCGAGGAGGCCGCGGGGCTCCTGGAGCGCCTCCGGGAACGGCAGGGGGAACTCTCGGGCTCCCACCGGGGGCGGCTGCGCTACTTCGAGGCCCAGGGGTGCTGGCAGCGCCAGGCGTGGGACGAGGCGGAACGCCACCTGCTTACCTCCCTCGAGGACTACCGGGCCTGCAACGATCTGGTGGGCATGGGGAAGACCTACGTCAACCTCGTGGGCGGAGTCTACGGACCGACGGGGCGATTGGACGAGGCGCAGGCCTCCCTGGAGAAGGGGCTCGCGCTGCCTCCCGGACCGGGTCAGGCCATCTTCAGGGTCATGGCCCTGGTCAACCTGGGGAACATCGCCTGGCACCGAGGCCAGACGGAGGCGGCCCGGGCCCGCTTCAAGGAGGCGTATCGGCGCGCCGGAAGGGCGGGGCTGCTGGGCCACGCCGCCACCGCGGGGGTCAACCTCCTCGCCCTCCTCTATGAACAGAACGACTACGCGGGCGCCATGCGCGTGGGCCGGCGCACCCTGGCGATGACCGAGGCCCTGGCGCTCCGAAGCCGCCGCCAGCAGACGCTCTCGAGCCTCTGTCTCGTGCGGCTGGCGCTCGGGCGGCTGGCCGAGGCGGAGGAGGCGGCCCACGCGCTGAGGGAAGAGGCGCTGGCCTCGCGGGAGGATTACTGGGCCGGGCTCGCCGAAGAGGCGCTCATGAACGCCGCCCTCCAGCGGAACCACTACGCGGCTGCCCTCGCCCACCGGGGGAGCGCCCTGGAGCGGTTCCGGCGCCTGGGCCAGGAGAGGCTGGCCGCCTTCGTGACCTACGAGTGCCTCAAGGCGTGGGATGCGCTCGGCTACGCTCGGGGCATCCGCGAGGAGATCGTCTCCTGGGGGGGATTGGACCCCCTGGCGGCGGCGGGGCGGCGCCACAATCTCCCCTCCGGCCTCTTCCTGATCCTGGGCGTGGATCACGGCGCCGCGGCGCAGGACCTGGACGCCTCGCTGATCCGGTGGCGGCGGTCGGGGTCCGGTCGGCCTCTCCTTCCCGCCCCCGTGGAGAGGACGGCGCACGACCTGAAGGTCCACATGGCTTTCCTCCGGGCTTCCTCGGGCGCCTCCGTCTCCAACCGGGAGATCGAGCTGCTGCTGCGACGGTCGCCCGGCGGACCCTGGGGGCTCCGCCTCTACGGGCTGCTCTACGCCAAGGCCCTCGCCTCGGGCGCCCGCTCCCGGGCCCGGGGAGTGCGGCGGCGCGCCCTCTGGCACCTCTATGATTGCCGCGCCCACAGCCCAGAGGAGGTGTGGCGCCGGGTCATGGCGTTTCCCGAACTCCGCGCCCTCCTGGTAGGACAGCCCGCCGACGCCGGGCCGCGAAGGGGCGGAAAAAGCGCCCGAGGCGGCGCCGTGCGGCGGCCGCCCGCAAAGCGGCGGGGCGGACGGCCCGTGGCCGCCCGCCCCGGAAAACCGCGCCGCGGGGCCTGACTAAAGAACGCGGTAGAAGTACTGCGTCCCGTCGCTCCCCGCCGAGCTCATGTCGGTCCAGTTCGTCCCCGTGGCGGTCACGCTCACCACGTTCTGGGTGAACTGAGCGTCGGTGGCGCGCTGGATGTTCACCGTCGTGCTCACCCCCCAACTGAGGCGCACCCTCCACCCGCCGGAGACGTAGACGCGGCTGAGCCGGAGGTCAATGGGATCGTCGCCCGTGAAGGTGAAGGTGCAGGCGCAGGTTCCCATCCGGGAGTCGGGATTGACCACGCGGACGGTCACGGCCCCCGCGCCGTGGTAGGGGGTGACGGCCGTCAGCTGCCCGGAGTTCACGAAAGTGGCCGTCACGGCCCGATCGCCGAAGAGTACGAGGGGCGCGGCCGAGGGGCAGTCCGACGGCGTCCCGGTGGGGCAGCTGTTGGAGAAGTTGCTGCCGGTCACCGTGACCGAAGTCCCGCCCGCGGCGGGGCCGGTAGCCACGCTGATGCCCGACACCACCGGGTAGGGCTGGGGCGTGATGGTCCGGGTGTAGGCCCCGGTGCTGTCGGTGCCCGTGTAGTACTGCACCGCGCCGGTGACGGGGTTGTCCTTCACGAGAGTCTCGAGCTTCTGGGAGGAGGCGTCGAACCCCGAGGAGAGGTTCATCCAGTAGCGGCCCTGGCTCCCCGAGAGCCAGACGCCGCCCTGGCCCGCCGTCCCGTTGACGCCGACGAGGACGTCGCCGTTGCCGCACTCCAGAAAGTCGCGAATGTCGAGGCTCGTGCCGCTCAGCCCCGCGGAGAAGTCGTTCCAAGTAGACGCCCCCTCGTCGGGCGCCGGGGACTGCCAGAGGGCGCCCGCCTGCCCGGCCAGGAGCGTCCCGTCGGTGAGCTGGATGACCGACTGGCTGCTGCGGGAGAGGTCGAGGGCGCCCGGCCCGGAACCGTTGCGGGCCGCCCAGGTCGTGGCCGCAGGCGAGGCGGCGAAGCCGCCCACCACCGACCCGCGGTAGACGCCCGAGTTGCTCACCGTGCCCCAGACCGTGCCGGCCGCCGGGGCCAGGGGGCCCGGCAGGCTGTCGGGGTTCACCGGTGCGCTCAGGGAAGCCGCGGGTGCGCCGCCTTCCTTGGCCGGTGGCCAGGGCTCCACCGCGGCGGTGCCGCCGGGGGCGAGCGTCGTGAGGAGGCTGCCCGTGACCGTGTAGCTGATCGGTCCCGCGGCGTACCCGTAGACGTCGACGAACTCCACGGTGTTGGAGACGAGGGGCGGCGTGGTGGCAGTGGTGATGTCAATGTTCTCGTTGGTGGTCCCGCCCGCGGTTGACCAGTACTCGTAGGAGGTGTTGGACGCCACGACTCCGGAGCGGGCGAAGAGGTCCGCGTCCCCGGAGAGCCCCGTCAGCGTGAGGTTCAGGTGGGGGTACCCCGCGGGGACCACGATGTAGTAGTGGATGTTGGCGTACTGCGCGACGGAGCCCGAGACGCCCACGCCGCTCGTGAGCCGCTGGGCGTCGGAGACGGTGAGGGTGTAGTGGGTGGTCCCGGCGGCGAAGCCGCGGACGCCGATGTACCACGTTCCAGCCACCAGGGGCACCGGCGTGCTCGAGGGACTCACCTCCACGTTGTCGGGATAGATCCCCCCCGCGGCCGACACGTAGTCGTAGTAGCTCGGCGTGGGGGGGCCAGCGTAGCGGAGGTAGACGTCCGCGTCCTGGTCGAGCTGGTGGAGGACCACGCTGAGGCGGCCCAGGCCCGCCGGCACCTGGATCGTGTAGTAGTTCCAAACGCCCTGGGCGACCGCGCCCGCCCGGTTCACGCCCAGGGTGAGCGGAGTGGGGGCCGGCGCCGTGGTCGTCCCGTACCTCACCGAGGGGGTGTCCGCGCTGGGCAGCCCCGCGTTGTCGGCGCTGAACTCGGTGGCCGTCCCGGCCGGGCACCAGTACTGTCCCAGTCCCGGGCAGACGTCGTTGGCGCTCGAGGCGCGTATGGACTCGGCGATGTTCCCGTTGGTGAGGGTCACGATCTTCTGGAAGGGGCCGACGGGCTGGGGCGGGGCCGGGTTGGGGTTGGTCGGCGCCCAGGCGTACCAGTCGAGGTAGTAGGGGTAGTAGACCGTCGTCCCGTAGCGGGCGAGGATGCGCCGATAGTAGAGGCCTCCGCACTTGGTGCCGGCGAAGAGCGCGTCGTCGGTCCAGCCCGCGTAGTTGGGGTCGGCGCCGAGCCGCTCGAACCCTCCTCCGAAACCGTAGGCGCCGTCGTTCAGAGGCGTGCACCCGGGACCGTTGTAGGGTTGGAACGTGGTCCCCTTGCTGTGGCTGACGAATACCCCGAAGGTGGGCGAGGCGGCGAGCAGGATGGACGAGGCGGCGCTCGGGTCGTTCATGTCCCCCCGCATGTACGGGAACGTGGTCCAAACGTCGTCGGGGAGGGAGCGGTAGCCGACGCCCGCCCTGGTTGCGGGGAAGGTCTGTCCGCCGTTGACGGAGAAGAAAACCCCGTCTTCGGCGGTCCCGACGGCCGCCACCGACCCGTCGCCCAGATAGGCGAAGGCCGCCGAGAGGGTATCCGTGCACCCGGAGGGAAACGTGATGGAGGAGGAGGCCCAGGCGTAGGTGATGGCCAAGCACTGGTAGGAGGCGTTGGTCTTGAGGAAGTTGCAGTAGGCTGGCCCCACATCGGTGGCCGCGAGGAGGCGCACATAGCTGGACCCGAAGAAGGCGGGCGCCGCCTTGAGGTCCCGGATCTTCAACGAGGGCAGGCCCGAGTTGAAGGGGCACCAAAAGACCGGAGCGCCGCCGGCCCAGTCGTTCGTGTAGAAGGTCCCCGCGGCGGCCCTCGAGACGAAAGCGAGGTAGTCGCTCACCCCGTACCCGGGCGAGAAGGCGATGGCGGTGATGTCGGGGGCCTGGACATCGGTGTCGCTGACCCTGGCGATGGTCTGGCCGTTGTTGAACGAGATGTAGAGGCCGGAAGCGGTGGCGTTGTCGGTGGCCAGGTAGACGGTCTGGTAGGGCCAGCTGGTGCCCGCGGCGCGGTCGTAGCTGTTGGGGAGCGCCACCTTCGTGAAGTTGTACAGCCAGTCAATGGCGACGCGCACCCACCCGGTGGCGGCGCCGTCCCAGCGGTAGAGGCCGCCGCTCGTCGCGGCGAAGATCGTCTCGTCCGCCCCGCCCGTGGAGTACTTGGGGGAGATGGCGAGGTCGTTCACGGTGACGGCGCTCGCCCCGGAGGGCCAGGTGGAGACCCCCTGGGAGTTGTAGTCGAGCTTGGTCCACGAGTTGCCGTGGTCCCTGGACCGGAAGACGCCCTGGGTTTTCTCGGCGGCCACCAGGGTCGCCGCGTCGGTCCCGCAGGCGCCGTTCCGGGCGTACGTCGGCGCGAGGCAGAGGCCGGCGAGGGTGGGTATGGCCCCGAGGCCCGAGCCCGAGGCGTTGTACTGGAGGAAGTAGGGCCGGCCCGTCGCCGGGTCCCAGGTGGTGTTGCGCAGGAGGCCGTAGCCCGAGGCGGCCCAGGCGCCGGGGAGGGCCGACTGGGCCACCGCCAGCTTGCTCACGGTCACGGCCGGCGGGGTCACCGGCTGCGCGGGCGGAGCCGGGCCGCAGGTCCTGAGAAAGAGGCCCGAGGTTGTGGCCACGAAGGCGTCGCAGAGCCCGCCCGTGTGGTAACCGGGGCTGAAGGCGATGGCGTTGATGATGTCCACGGGGCTGGAGAGGCCGCAGGTGACGCCGCCGTCGGTGGAGGTGAAGAGGCCGCTCCAGCGGCCCTCCCAGACCTCCGCGTCGGCCCCGTAGTTGGGGCAGGCGGCCACGGCGCTCGCCGGGTAGGGGGTCGTGGTCGTCCCCGACGTCCCGTCGCAACCGGGGTCCCACACCGGGCCTGTGACGAAGTGGTAGCGCCAGAGGCCGTGGTTGGTGGTCCCCACCCAGATGTTCATGTTGCCCGCGCCGTCGGCGCGGGAGGCGAGGCACATGGGCGTGGCACCCACCAGCGCGGTCGGGCCCAGGGGGGTCCACGTCCCGGCCCCGCCGTACTGGAAGACCGGTCCACCGTCCACGTAACGGACGGCCGCGAGCACTTGTCCTGCCGGCCCCACCGCGAGGCCGCGGGCGTCGCTCATCGTGGCGGGGGAATCGAGGTGCCACATGGCACCGCCCCCGTACGAATAGTTGTAGTAGACCCCCATCCCCTGCACCGCGGCGAAGACCCAAAGCTGCCAGCTCCCCGTCGGGGGGACCGCGAGGCCCGTCACGGGCACGGGCTGGCTCTGGCCGTTGAGGAACTGGTGAAGGTAGCTCGGGTTCACCGACGCGAAATCGTCGAAGGAGGCGTAGACGTACCCCTCCTGAGTACCCACGTAGGCGGGCCAGCCGGCTCCGGGCGTGTAGCGCGGGTCGAAGGCGATGGCCGTGACCGTGGCCGTGTTGGGGACGCTGGAGAGGTGGGCCCAGGTGGTTCCCCGGTCGGTGCTGCGCCAAAGGCCGCTGCCGGCGATCCCCGCGTAAAGGGTCTTGTCGGTGTTGTAGGCGGGGCTCACCGCCACCGTCGTCACGTTGCCCGAGAGCAGGCCGATCCGGGTCCAGGCTTCGCCCGGGACCTGGGCCATGGAGCCCACGCCGCCCGCCGCGACCAGAAGGAGGGACACCGCCGCTCTTCGGAGGGTTTTCATCTTCAGCTCCCACGAGTCGCCCGTCCGCCGCCGGCCACCGGCGGCGGACGGGCGATGGTTCACGCGGACCGGTTCCGCCGCGGGACAGTCCCTCACGGCGCGGCGCAGGCGCCGGTGGAACTGAGCACGCAGCCCGCGCCCGCCGGGCCCTCCCCGGCGCCGTTGTAGGCCACCGCCAGATACCAGTAGAAGCTCCCGGACGGCGGGGTCGCGGTCAACACCGCCCCCGATGTGGTGGCGGCGCCGTCGTAGCCCTTGCACACCTTGGCTCCGGTCGGCAGGTTGGCCAGCTCGGCCTTGTCGCCCCGGTAGACCCGGTAGCCCGTGGCGCCGGTCGCCGCGGACCAGGTCAGGGTCGTCTTGGTCCCGGCGCTCCAGAGCAGGCTGCTCCCGGGAACCTCCAGCGGCGCTAGGAACACGTCCGTCCCCGCCACGCCCGTCGAATCCGTGAAGCAGGTGCCGTTGTAACCCCGGACCACGTACGTGTGGGAGAGCGTGTCTCCCGGGTTGTAGAGCGCCCCGGAGACGTAGGGGTCCGCCACCGCCACGCCGTCCCTCAGCAGGACGTGCTTGGTGGTGCCGGAGCCCGCGGTGAAGGCGACCCGCACCCCGTCCTGGGCGTAGGCGTTGTTGTCGGTGACGGCGGTGATGGCCGGCGCGCCGGGCGTCCCGTTGGCATCCGCGAAGGCGCTGCCCGCGGAGTTGGTGCCGCAGGCGCCGCTGAGGGCCCGGACCACGTACGTGTGGCTCGCCGTGTCGCCGGGGTTGTAGGTGGCGCCCGTGGCGTAGTTGGTCACGGCGAGAACACCGTCGCGGTAGAGGTCGTGGCGCGTAGCGCCGCCGCCCGCCGTGTAGTTCACTTGTACCCCGCTCTGGGCGCAGGCATTGGCGTCCGCGATGGTCGTGATGACCGGCGCGCCGGGCGCCACGTCGTCCGCGGCGCTGGCGCCGGCGGTCGTGGCCGTGAGGCCGCACCCGTTGCGGTAGAGGACCGTGTACGTGTAGGTCGTCCCGTTGATCCCGCCGAGGTCGGTGAAGGTCGTCGTCCCGTAGGCCAGGCTCGAGGCCACGGTGACGGCGCCCCGCAGCACGTCGTAGGTCCGGCTGCCGCCCCCTCCGTCGGCCCAGTTCCCCGCGTCCCTGGCCCAGGTCACCAGCACGCCCGTGTCGGCGCAACTCACGTCGGCCGCGGTGTTGTTGGTCAGGCCCGAGGGCGCGGTGCAGGTGTAGGTGTAGCTCCGGGAGCCGCCGCGCCGGGTGTCGGGGTTGCGCACCGTCACCACCGCGGGCCCCTCGGGATGGGCGGGGACCACGCAGGTGAGCGTGGTGGAGCTGACGTAGGCCGTGCTTGCCGCCTCCACGTCGTCGAAGAGGACCACCGGCCCGGCGTTGGGACAGTCGGCCGCGCTCCCCGTGGGACAGGCGTTGGAGAATCCGGTTCCCGTGACGGTGATCGTCCCGCCGCCCGTGGTGGGCCCGGAGGTGGCCGAGAGCCCCGTGACCGTGGGGTAGGCCGGGGCGGTGATGGTGCGCGTGTAGAGGCCCGTCGTGTCCGTCCCCGCGTAGTACTGGACGGTGCCGGTGGCGGGGTTGTCGTTCACGAGGTCCTGGAGGTGGCGCTTGGTGGGGTCGAAACCGGTGGTGAGCCGCATCCAGTGGCGCCCCTCGTCCCCCGAGAGCCAGACGCCGCCGTTGGCGGTCCCGTTCGCCCCGATCAGGACGTCGCCGTTGGAGCAGCGGAGCAGGTCGGTGAAGTTGTTGCTGCACGCCCCCGCGATGTTGGCGGTGGACTCCACCCAGGTGGTCCGGCCCTCGTCGGGCGCCGGTGAGTAGAAGACCCCGCCGTTGCACCCGGCGACGAGCGTCAGGTCGGGGAGCTGGATCACGCATTGGCTGTTGAGGTTGGTGAGCGCGCCGGCGCCGGTGCCGTTGCGCGCCTCCCAGGTGACCGCGTCCGGCGCGGGGCCGGCCAGGGCGGCCGGCGGCTCGGGAAGGCCCTCCGGGGAGACCGCCGCGTCCACTCCCGGGGAGCCCGAGAGGGCCGCCGTGTCGGTCCCGCGCATGACGCCGCCCGCGCCGGTGTTGCTGACGGTGCCCCAGACGGTGCCCGCCGCGGGCGCCAGCGGTCCCGGGAGGATGTACGCGCCGGGGGTCCAGGTCTTGCCCCCCGCGCCACTCCGGGCCGCCGCCGGGGCCGCGACGCCGAGGGGACAGCCGTTGAGGGTGACGGTGAGCTCGTAGGGGTTGGTGCCGGCGCCGTTGCCGCGCACGCCGATCCACCAGGTCCCCGCCCGGAGATCCAGTCCGGAGACCTTCACGTTGTCGAGCTCCCAGTACCAGCCGTTGTACCCCACGTACTGGAAGAGGATCTGGGCGCTGGTCTCGCCCCGGTACGGGAGCAGCGAGAGAGTGGCGTGGGCCATGTTGGCCGTGTCGGCGCTGTAGCTCGCAAGGAGCGTCCAACCCCGCTGGGCGGAGTGGTAGTAGACGCGGCCGTACTGGACGACGGTGCTTCCCGTGTACTCGCGGAAGTAGTGGTCGAACTCCAGGTCCACCGAGGTGGCCGTGGCAGGAATGTTGAAGGTCGGGGTCATCAGCCACTCGTTCTGGTTCTCGAGCGGCGTGTAATAGACCCGCGCCACGTTGCCGTAGATGCCGCCCTTGGCGAACTTGTGCCAGTCGTTCAGGTTCCAGGCCTTAACCGCCTCGTCGCCGTAGTCGAGGATGGTCCACCCCGCCGGCGGCACGTCGCCGTACGGCCCCCACGTGCCCTCGAAATTCTCGTTGAGCAGGGTGAACGGGAGCCCCTTGGAGCAAATGCGCTCGTCGCCCGTGGTGGCCGACACGGCGTCGTAGCTGACGGTGGTGGGCGGACCGGCGTACTTGAGGTAGAGGTCGGGGTCGTCCCCCGCGGCGGCGCTCAGGTCGGCGAGGTTGCACAGGAGGCTCCCGCTCCCCGCCGGCACGTCAACCGTGTAGTAGTTCCACAGGCCCGGCCCGACCTTCCCCGCTACGGGCTGGCCGTTGGGCGCGGGGACGGGGTCGGGGCCGTTGTATCCGAAGCGGATGGACTTCGCGTTCGTCGCCCCCAGCCCCGTGTTGTTGGCGTACCAGTTGGCCCAGACGGTGGGGTCGCACCGGTACATCCCCAGGGTCGGGCTGGTGGACCAGGCGGGCTTCTGCTGACCGGTCCCGAGCGTGTCGAAGCGCTCAAAGCGCCCCGTGGTCACGTTGGTGCCGTACCAGCCGTTTTGGGTCCTGAGGTCAATGGTCCCCGCGGTCGTGTCGTAGACGGTCCAGCGGTACTTGATGCCCTCGCTCCGCGTCCCCGCCCAGATGACGTCCCAGCCGGGCCAGCTTGGGCCGGCGCGGTCGGTCATCATCCCGAGGCCGAACGCCTCCTCCACGTCGCAGGGGTTGCCCGCGCCGCCCGCGCCGCGGTTCCAGGGGCGGAAGGAGGCTCCCTTGTTCTTGCTGACGAAGACGCCGTAGCTCGGCGAGCTGGCGAAGAGGATCTTTTCGTCCCGCATGTGGGGCAGGACGTTGTAGACGTCGTCGGGAAGCGAGTTGTACCCCGTTCCTCCGTCAAAGGCCTGCCCGCCGTTCACCGACACGTGGACCCCGTCCTCCGAGGTCCCCACCGCCACCACCGTCCCGTCCCCCTGGTAGGCGAACCCCACCGACAGGGTGTCGAGGCAGCCCGAGGCGGGGGCGAAGGCGGCCTGCTTCCAGCTGTATTTCGCCGTGGCGCAGCCGTCGGACTGGTTCGCGGGGTCGAAATCGCCATAGAAGGGGCCCGACAGCGTGGCCGCCACGAGGCGGATGCCTCCGGCCATGAGGGCGGGGGCGACCTCCATGTCCCGCACGTAGGGGCTCAGACCCGTCCGGAAGTTGCACCAGGCCGTCGCGGCGAGGTGCTTGCTCGCGAAGTAGGTCCCGCGGACGCCGGTGGAGACGAAGAGCAGCTCGTCGGTGACGCCGTGGCCCGGGGAAGCCGAGATCGCCGTGATGTCCGCGAACGTGAGGCCCGTGAACCGGACCACGGTAACCCCGTCGTTGTCGGAGAAGTAGAGTCCCCGGCTCGTGGCGTTGTCGGTGCTGAAGTAGACCGTGTGGAAGGGGAACCGCGCCGCCCCCGCGCGGTCGTAGGTCAGCGGCACCGCCACGTGGGTCGTGTTGTAGGGAAAATCCTTGGCGGGTTGGACCCACCCCGTCGTGGGGCCGTCCCAGCGCAGGAGCCCGAGGGAGGTGGCGGCGAAGAGGGTCTCGTCGGCGCTCCCCGTCGCGTACTTCGGGGAGATGGCCAGGTCGTTCGCGACGGCGTTGGCGGGCCAGGTGGACTGGCCGGCGCCGTTGAGGTCGAGCTTGGCCCAGGTGTTCCCGCCGTCCTGGGACCGGAAGACCCCCAGCGACCGGTCCGCCACCACGAGGGTCTGCTGGTCGGTGCCGCAGACGCCGCCCTCCCGGTAGGCGGGGGCGAGGCAGACCGCGACTAGGTCGGGGATCCCGTTGTTGAACGCCCCCCAGGCATTGTACTGAAGGAAAAGGGGCGGGACGTCCTTGGTCTTCATCCGCAGAAGCCCCGAGCTGGAGCCGGCCCAGATCCCGGGCAGGGCGGTCTGCTGGACGGCCACCGCCGGTACCGAGACCGCGGGCGGGGTGGCCGTGACCGCGGGGGGCGCGGGGTTGCAGGACTTGAGGAAGAGGCCGGTGGTGGTCGCCACGAACGCGTCGCAAAGGCCGCCCCCGTGGTACTTGGGGGCGAAGGCGATGCCGGTGACGCTGGCGAATAGGTTGTCCCAGCCGCACGTGGCGGCCCCGTCCGTGGAGATCCGCAGCCCGTCGGAGCGCCCCTCCCAGACCTCGCCGTCGGCGGCGAAGCGCGGGCAGGCGGCCACGGCGCCCACCTGGAACGCCGTTTGGGCCAGGGTGACCCCGTCGCAGGCGGCGGACCAGCTGGAGGCCGCGGTGGTGGAGCGCCACAACCCGAAGTCCCGCGTGCCGAGCCAGACGGCGTTCCCGTTGTCCATGGAGATGTGGAGGGCGGTGGGCACCGCCCCCACCAGCGGGCTCGGCCCCGAGGGAACCCACTCGCCGCTGAAGGCGTAGACGATCCCCTTGCCGCTCGCGCAGGCGGCGAGCACCTGCCCCGTGGGCCCCGAGGCGAGGGCCCGGCAGTCGTCGGTGTCCGTCGTGGTCCCCGCGGCGCCGAAGGTTCCCCCCTCGTCCAGGCTCCGGAAGATGCCGCCCCCGGAGGTTCCCGCGAACACCCAGCCGAGGTAGTTCCCGGCCACCGGCACCGTCATGCCGGTCACGGGGACCGCGTTGCCGAGCCGGTCCTTGAGGGGGACGCTGTACCGGAGGGTGGCGAAGTCGGTGAGGGAGGTGTAGACGGTCCCCTCCCGGGTTCCCACCCACATGGGGATGGTCCTCCCGAAGGAGTAGTCTTTCCGGAAGGCGATGGCCGCCACCGTGCCGTTGTTGGGGACGCTGGAGAGGTGGGTCCAGGTGGTTCCCCGGTCGGTGCTGCGCCAGAGGCCGCTGCCGGCGATCCCCGCGTAGAGGGTCTTGTCGGCGTCGTAGTCGGGGCTCACCGCCACGGCGGTGATGTTGCCGCCCAGGAGACCGATCCGCTCCCACCCTTCGCCGGGGATCTGCGGCCAGGCGGCGACCGCCGCGGCCACCAGGAGCAGGCACACCAAACCGAGTTGAAGGGTCCTCCTCATGGCGACACCCTCCCATCCATCTGGGGCCAATGTACCGTCATAGGACGCATTTCGCAAGTGATTGCCGTCACATACGGAGGTTTTTGAACCCTTCCCGGTGCTAGAATGGCACGGTGAGCGTGGTGGTCCGGTCCTGGAGGGTCTCCGGGCGCGTCCAGGGGGTCGGTTTCCGGTACTTCGTCCAGCGCCGGGCGCTCGCCCTGGGGCTGCGCGGGTGGGTCCGCAACCTCCCCGACGGCGCGGTGGAGGTGGCGGCGGCCGGAGCCGCGGAGGCGGTGAACCTCCTGGCGGCGGCCCTGGCCGAGGGCCCCGCCCACGCCCGGGTGGACCAACTGGAACCTCTCCACCCTCCTTCGAACCTTGAAAGTGCGCGGGGCTTTACGATAGAGTACTGACTGGGCCTGTGGCCCCCGCTGTGCCTGTAGCTCAGTTGGATAGAGCACCTGCCTCCTAAGCAGGGGGTCGTGGGTTCAACTCCCGCCAGGCACACCAACCGCACCGCTCCGAGGAGTCCGACCAATGACCAAGAGGCTCACCAAACAGGACATGCGCCACGACGCCTTCCGCGACCTACTCTCCACGGCCTACCGGGACGTGGAAGGGGGGGTGGAGCGCCACTGGAGGCTTTACCTCGCCGGCTTGGTCCTCTGCCTCGCGGCGTTCGTGGGGGGTAAGTACCTTCTCGACCGGGTCCAGGCGCGCCGCGACGAGGCCTCGTTCCGCCTCTCGCGGGTGGCGGAGGCCTTCGACGCCCCGGTGCTCGCGAAGGACGACCCCTCCCGGGAAAGCTTCAAGCGCCAGGGCGGGGTTTTCTACGACAGCGAGGCCGCCCGCGCCCAGGAGGTCTCCAAGCGGCTCGACGAGGCCGCCAAGGACGCGGGGGCCGCGGCCCCGCAGGTGGCCCTCTACCGGGCCATGGCCAGCGCCCGCGCCGGCAAGCTCGACGAGGCTCTCGCCCAAGTTGCCCCCGTGACGGCGGACCCGGTCGCCGGCCCCCTGGCCCTGATGCTCCAGGCCCGGCTCTACGAGGCGAAGAGGCGGCCCGAGAAGGCCGAGGAGAGCTGGAAGAAGCTCGCGGGGGCGAAGAGCGGCCTGCTGCCCGAGGGCGCGGCCCAGCTCCTCCTCGGCGAATACTACGACCGCGCCGGCAACGACGCCAAGGCCAAGGAGGCCTACACCGCCGCCGAGGCCGCGTGGAAGGGCAAGGTGGGCGACGACGACCCCCTCGCCGCCCGCGTCAAGAGCCGCCTGGAGCAGCTCAAGCAGGCGGTTGAGAAACCCCTTGTGGGCCGCGCGCGAGGTGCTTGGGGGCCGGATGCGAGGCGCGGCGAGGAAGGCAGGGTGGATACCCCCTGGCGACGAGCCGGAACAAAGCAGACGGCCCTCAATCCCTCGCGCCCGAAGGGTTGCCGCGGCGCGGGCGTATCTGCTGCGTTGGCGCTCCTAGACGATGCGCTGAAGACATCGCCGGCGTCGCGCCGCCTTGCACTTGCGCCCGCGGCGCTGGGCAACGCGACCCATAAGGGATTTTCAACAGCCTGCCAGGCGCCCGCATGACCGACCGTCCGACGCCCGGTCCGGAACCCGAGGAACACCTCCCCCACCTGCCCGACGACCGGCAGGACCTGGAGACCCTCTACCGGCTGGCCCACGTCGTGCACTCGTTCCAGGAGCTCCAGCCCCTTCTGGAGAACCTGGTGGACCTGGCCATCCGCCACGTGAACGCGGAGCGGGGGGTCATCTTCCTGAGGGACGCCCGGGGGGACCTCTACCCCACCGCCGCGCGCTCCCTCTACCCGAGCGAGCTGGTGGACGCCCAGAAGGTGGCCCTCTCGGTGGTTCAGGCGGCGGTCCACGTGAAGGAGAGCATCCTTACCCCGAACGTCCAGACGGACCCGAGATTCAGTAGCGAAAGCGCGATTCACTACAACATCTTGAGCGTCATGTGCCTCCCCCTCTTCCAGGGCGAACTCGCGCTGGGGGCCCTCTACCTCGACCACGGCAAGCGCTCCGACGCCTTCACCGAGCGGGACCACAACTTCCTCAAGGCCTTCTGCGGGCTTGCGGGCACCGCCATTCAGAGCGCCGTGGAGCGCGAGCGGTACCGGCAGGAGAACCGCTACCTGCGGCAGGTGGCCACCACGGAGGCCGACTTCCCGGAGATCGTCACCAACTCTCCCCAGATCCTCTCCATCCTGGAGACGGTGGACCTGGTGGCGGCGAGCAACGTCTCGGTCCTCATCTCCGGCGAGAGCGGCACGGGGAAGGAGCTCATCGCCCACGCCATCCACTTCAAGTCCACCCGCCGGGACAAGAAGTTCATCACCCAGAACTGCGCCTCCATCCCCGAGACCCTGCTCGAGAGCGAGCTCTTCGGCTACCGGAAGGGCTCCTACACCGGCGCGACCCACGACAAGCCGGGGCTCTTCGAGGTGGCCAGCGGGGGGACGCTCTTCCTCGACGAGATCGGCGACCTCTCGCTCTCCTCCCAGGCCAAGATTCTGCGGGCGCTCCAGGAGGGCGAGATCAAGCGCATCGGCGACAACCGGCCCATCAAGGTGGACGTCCGCATCCTCTCGGCCACCAACAAGGACCTCCAGGAGCAGATCCGCAAGGGGCTGTTCCGGGAGGACCTCTTCTATCGCCTCAACGTGGTCACGGTGAAGCTGCCTCCCCTGCGGGAGCGGAGGGAGGACATCGCCCTGCTGGCCCGCCACTACCTGGGGCTTTTCTCGGCCCGGATGGGCAAGCGGATGGCGGGGTTCGACGCCGAGGCGCTCGAGGTGCTCGCCGCCTACCACTGGCCCGGCAACGTCCGCCAGCTCAAGAACGAGATGGAGCGGTTGGCGATTCTCCTGAACGAGGGCGAGCTGATCGCGACCGCCAACCTGGCCGAGGCCATCCAGCAGGCCTCGCTCCTCCAGACGGGCGACGCCGGGGCCTCCAAGATGAAGGACAGCCTCGACGCCATCCAGCGCAAGATGGTCCTGGAGGCGCTCCAGAAGTACAAGTGGAACAAGACCCGGGCGGCCGACGACCTGGGAATCACCCGCCGGGGGCTCATCAAGATGATCGAGCGCTTCGACCTGGACCGCCGCAAGCGGCCGCGGTGACGCGAGGGATGCGGAGCCCGCGGGCGGTCAACCTCCCCAACCTGATCACGGTCTTCCGGATCTTCCTGATCCCGATCATCGTGGTGGTGCTGCTTACGGAGTTCAAGTTCGAGCGGTGGTTCTTCTTCAACCGCGAGGTCCTGGCCGTCGGGATCTTCCTCGTGGCCTCCGTCACCGACCTGCTCGACGGCTGGCTGGCGC
>JAKAIJ010000101.1 GCA_021814355.1 Acidobacteriota bacterium | reverse complement strand
TGAGGGTCTCGAGGGGCGGCCCGGGGCCGTCGCTCCTGGCGCGCACCGAGCAGGAACTCGTCTGGCCCGAGGAGGGCGAGCCCGCCGCCGCCGCCTTCGGGAGTCTCGCGGAGCGCGCCCTCACGGCCCTGGGCCAGCCCCCGAGGCTCTCGCTCCTCCTGGGCGACGCGCTCATGAAGATGCAGGTGCTCACCCTCACGGACTTCCCGGCCGCCGAGGAGGAGCGGGAGCAGGTCCTGAGGTGGCACGTGCGCAAGGTCCTCAATTTCACCCTCGACGGCCTCCGGCTCCGCTACCAGCTCCTCGGGCGCACCGAGGGGGCGGTCACCCTGTGGCTGACCCTCGTCCCGGAGAGCCTCGTGGCGAGCCTCGAATCGGCTTTCGGCCAGCGCGGGTGCCACGTGGGCTACATCGGCGCCGTCACGCCGGAGCTCTTCAACCTGGCCCTCCGTGGCGGCGCCTTGCCCGCCGAGGGGGCCTCGCTCCTGGTGAACCGCAGCCCCCGTTCGGTCTCCTTCCTCTTCGCGGAGCGGGGGCAGCCCCAGTTCTTCCGCTGCAAGGAGCTCCGCGGCGTTGAGGGGGACGAGGACCCGGAGCGGCTCGGGCAGGAGGTGCGTCTGACCCTGGCGTACCACCGCGAGCGGCTCGGGGGCGCGCCCCTGCGGGCCGTGTTCGTCCGGAGGCACCCGGCCTGGCTCGCCCTCCCCGTGGAGGACGAGGCGGGCGCGGACGTGGTGGTGGCGCCGCTGCGGGAGCGGCTGCCCGCGCTGGCCGGAGGCGGCGAGCGCCCCGAGGCCGGGCTCCCCCTGTTCAGCGTGCTGGAGGCCTGACCGTGCGCCGAATCACCGCCAACGTCGCGTCCGAGCCCTTCCTCAACCGCAAGGTCCCCCTGGCGGTGGCGGGGAGCTTGGCGGGCCTCGCTCTGCTTGCGACCGCCCTCAACCTGACGATCTTCCTGGTGCGCGGCGGACAGTACCGGGCCCACCGGGCCACCCTCCGCGGCCAGCAGGAGAAGCTCCAGACCCTCAACCGCCGGCTCTCCGACCAGAAGAAGCTTCTGGAGGGGCCCGAGGTGGAGCGCTACGCGTCGGAGGCCGGGTTCATACGCTGGGTCCTCGACGGCAAGCGGTTTTCCTGGACGGTGTTCCTGGACGAGGTGGAGAAGGTGAAGCCCTACGGGGTGATGGTGACCGACCTGTCGCCCCGCCTCGACCCCGAGGGGCGTGTCCTCGTCTCTCTCCGGGGCGTGGCCAACCCGCGGGACGAGGTCCTCAAGTTCGAAAACAACCTCTTCGCGAGCCACTGCTTCCGCGGCGCCGAGCTCACCTCCGAGAATAAGGACAGCACCAATGCGGCGTGGACGCGGTTCGACCTCACCTTCGAGTACCTTCCTCCGGGAGGCGCGCCGTGACCGGCGGCCTGGACCGGCTGATCCGGCGCGGTTTCTTGAAGGTCGTGGCGGTCTCCGCGGCGCTTCTCGCCCTCAATGCAGGACTCTACGTTTTCGGGGTGGCGCGTCTGGGGGACCTGGCGGACGCGGAGAAGGCGCAGGTCGAGCAGAACGCGAAGCTCCTTTCGGAGCTGGAGCAGCAGCTTGCGAGCAGCGGAGCCCGGGTGCGGGCCTACCGCGACGGCCGACGGGTCCTGGATGTCCTCGGGACCCAGTACTTCCGGACCCGTTCCGCGCGGATGGCGGCCGTCCAGCGCGAGCTCACGGCGCTTCTGGGGAGCGACGGCCTGACCTCGGAAAGGCTGGGCTACGGCTACGTGGCCTACCCCGAGAAGCAGAAGCGAGAGCGATGGGGCCGGGAGTACCTCGGGGTCCACGTCCAATTCCAGGCGGCCGGCTCCTACCCCCAGATCAAGAAGTTCCTGGGGGACCTCCAGCACTCCGAGCAGTTTTTCGTGGTAGATTCGGTCGCCTTCACGACCTCGAACCAGGGTGCCGTCCTGATCAACCTCTCGCTCAACCTCAGCACCTATTTCCTTGCCGACGGGACGCCGCTTCCTGCCGCCGAGCCGGGAAAAGAAGCGGGGACCCCGAAACCCGAGGGCCCGGACCTGGTTCCGGCCGCGCCCGGGGCGGTACCCACGCCAAAGGGGGGTGCGGCGTGAGGAAACGGGAAGCGGGCGCGGCGATCGTCCTCGGGGCGTTTCTGCTGGCGGGTTGCCACGGGGGTGGCCCCGCCGCCCCCGCGCGGCGCTCCCGGGAGCCGCAGCCGGACGCCCCGCGCCCAGCGCGGGCCGCGCCCAAGAAACCAGGGCCCGTCGCGGCGACGCTTCCGGTCTTGAGCCTCGACGGGCTCTTCGGCGCCGAGGCCGTCCCCGAGGGCACGGCCCCCGGGCGC
Source organism: Acidobacteriota bacterium (assembly GCA_021814355.1). Classification (GTDB taxonomy): domain Bacteria; phylum Acidobacteriota; class UBA4820; order UBA4820; family DSQY01; genus JAEMPZ01. The sequence continues at coordinate 6,585 of JAKAIJ010000101.1, read as the reverse complement.
AACCTGTTCGCCTTCGAGGAGGACCCGGCGGTGGTGGCCGAGCGCGCGCGCCAGGCCGAGGAGGCGCGCAAGCAGCAGGAGGCCGCGGCCAAGGCCGCCGCCAAGGCGGCCGAGGAGCGAGCTGCGTACGAGAGGGAGCACCCGCCCCCTCCGCAGCCCCCGCCCATCCCCTTCAGCTTCATCGGCTACCTGGGTCCGCCCGAGGCGCGGGTCGGCGTCTTCTCCATGAACGGCAGCCGGGATCTCGTGCTGGCCAAGGCGGGCGACCGCATCCAGCAGCGGTTCCTGATCAAGGATGTGGGCTTCGAATCGGCCGAGATCGGCTTCGAAGGGTTCACCGAGACCCAGCGCATCGCCCTGACCCCGGGAGGAAACTGACCCCCATGAAGAGCGCCCTGAGAAACGCCGCCGTCGTCCTCGCCCTGCTGGCGGTCCTGGCCTGCGGCTCCTCCGCCTACTACCGCGGACGGCACTACTACGATCGGGGCATGTACGACGAGGCCGTCCGCGCCCTCGAGGAGGCCCGCAAGGACAACCCCAAGGACATGCGCTTTCACACTCTCCTGGTGCGCGCCAAGTTCTCCGCGTCGCAGCAGCACTTCGCGGCGGCCGAGAAGGCGCTGGCCCGCAAGGACTACCGGAAGGCGCTGGAGGAACTCCAGAAGAGCCTCTACTACGACGACAGCAACCAGCGGGCCCAGGACACCCTCCAGCGGGTCCTGGGCATCCTCGCGGAGGAGGAGCAGCAGGCCAAGCGCGCCGCGATCTCCCTCGAGGAGATGAAGCGCCAGGCGGACCGGGCGAGCGGCGGAAAGCTCCTCGACCCCGCCTCGGACATCCCGCTGGTCCTGAAGTTCACGAACACCCCCGTGAAGACCGTCCTGGACGCCATCTCCAAGGCGAGCGGGCTCAACTTCCTCTACGACGAGCGGGCGGACCTCCAGAAAAAGGTGACGGTGGACTTCTCCAACGCCAGGCTGGCGAAGGTCCTCGACTACCTCATGATGCAGACGAAGCACTTCTACCAGGTGGTAGACGCCCACACCCTGATGATCATCCCCGACAACAAGCAGAAGCGCGACGAGTACGAAGAGCAGGTCATGCGCACCTTCTACCTGTCGAACGCGGACGCCAAGGACGTCTTCCAGCTGGTGCGCTCCATCCTTCAGGCCCGCAAGATGGCCATGAACCAGGACCTCAACTCCATCACCATCAAGGACACCCCCGACATGGTGGCCCTGGCCCAGCGGATCATCGAGGCCAACGACAAGAGCAAGGGCGAGGTGGCGGTGGACGTGGAGCTCATCGAGGTGAACTCCAACAAGCTCAAGACCCTCGGCATTGACCTGACGGGAAAGACCCTCACCGTGGCGCCGCGCTACAACGTCCTGACCGGCGGGACGGGCCTGCAGGGCCCGCCGCTTCCCTCGGGCCAGTGGGGGGCACAGTACTCGGGGAGCATGTACATCACCCCGCTGCCCAACTTCCTGGTGAACTTCATCCTCACCGACACCGACAGCCAGGTGCTCGCCAAGCCGCAGCTTCGCGTGATGGAGGGGAAGAAGGCGATGGTCCACATCGGGGACAAGCAGCCCATCCCCACGGCCAACCTCAGCTACCCCACCACGGGGACGGGGACCAACTACGCTCCCATGACCTCCTACACGTACCAGGACATCGGGGTCAAGATCGAGATCGAGCCCAAGGTCCATCACAACAAGGAGATCACCATCAAGCTCAAGTCCGAGGTCTCCTCCGTGACCGGCGAGGTCCCCGGCAGCGGCTATACCCCGGCGCAGCCCATCATCGGGACCCGCGAGGTGACCACCGAGATCCGCCTTGAGGACGGCGAGACCAGCATGCTCGCGGGCCTCATCCGTGAGGAGGACCGCATCGCCTACTCGGGCCTGCCGTGGCTCGGCGAGGTTCCGTTCCTGCGGCGGCTTTTCGGCAAGAGCGACACCAAGAAGTTCTCGACGGACGTGGTCCTGTTGCTCACGCCCCACATCATCCGGATGCCCAATATCACCGACGACGACCTGCGGGCGCTCTGGGTAGGCACCGAGCAGCAGCCCCGCCTGGAGGGGTTCCGCGAGACCTCCTTCGCCCCGTCGCCCTTCGAGGAGCCGGCGGAAGCGGGCGCAACTCCGTCCGCCGCCAAACCCGACGCGGCGGCCAAGCCGGTGGCGGGTCCGGAAAAGCCCCCCGACAAGGGCGCGCCACCCGCGGAGGCGCCTTCTACCAAGCCGCCGCAGGCGCAAGCGCCGCCGGCCGTCCCGCCCGCTCCGCAGAGTTCGCCTGGTCCCTCTCCAGCGAGCGCCGCACCGCAGAGCGCGGGACCGGCGGGCCCAGAACCCCCCACGGCCGCGCCCCAGGCCTCGCAGGCCCGCCTCCTGGTCAGCCCCACGTCGCTCCAGGTGGCTCCGGGGGGACAAGTGGTCCTCAACGTGGTCCTCATCGGGGCCCGGGACGCGAAGGGGCTCCGTGCCGAGGTGGACTACCCGACGGATCTTCTGACGTACCAGGGCGGGGACGAGGGGACCTTCTTTAAGATGGGCGGGGGAACCAGCGCGGCCTCGGCGGGCGAGTCCCGGCCCGGGCTCATCTCCGTGGACATCCGGAGGGCCGACGAGGGGAGCGCCTCGGGCTCCGGCCTGGTCCTGCGCCTGCGGTTCACGGCCGCGAAGGCCGGCCTCGCCCGCATCAACATCGGAACGGCGAACCTCACCGACGCGGCGGGGAAGGCGGCCGCGCTCGCGCCGGTGTTCAGCATGGTCACGGTGGGAGGAGAGACAAGCGGTGCCCCGGCGGCGGCCAAGCCCTGAGCTCCTCGCGGGCGGCCTTCCGGGCGGCGCCGCTCGGGCGCTCCCGGAAAGGCTCCGCGGGGAGAGGGGGTTCACCCTCTTCGAGGTGGGGCTCAGCGTGGCCCTTCTGGCCCTGCTGGCGCTCATCGCCATCCCCACGGCGCAGATGGTCCACCGGCGCGCCCAGGAGGTGGAGCTGCTGCGCGCCCTGCGCGAGATGCGTCGCGCCATTGACGAGTACCACCGGTACGCCGTGCAGGGGCTCATCCTCCAGACCGACGTGAGCCAGGACTTCTACCCCGAGGACCTCGAAACCCTCGTGGAGGGGGTCGAGATCGTCGGGGACGCCAGCGGGAAAAAGGTCCGCTTCCTGAGGAGGATTCCGATGGACCCCATGACCAAGAGCACCGAGTGGGGGCTGCGGTCCACGAGGGACGACTACGATTCCACGGGGTGGGGCGGCGAGAACGTTTACGACGTCTACTCGCAGAGCACGGCCCAGGCGCTGGACGGCGAGACCCACTACAACGAATGGTGAGCGCGATGGCGGACGCGGCCGGAATCCGGGATGAGGCTCTAGGAGGCGCGGGAGCGCGGCCGCTGCGGAAGGTTCTCCGCGGGTCGTCCCGTGGGTTCACCCTCATCGAACTGATGGTGGTCGTCGCCATCATCGGTATTTTGATCTCCATGGCCGTTCCCACTTACCGGCACATCATCGAGCGGGCCAAGGAGACGGTGCTCCGCCACAACCTCGCGGCGATCCGCGAGGTCATTGACCAGTATTACGCCGACAAGGGGAAATACCCCCAGAGTCTCGAGGAGCTTCTTTCGGCCGGCTACTTCAAGGGTCACCTTCCCCTGGACCCCATCACGGGCCAGTCGGACTGGGTGGCGGTGCCCTTCAGCGGGGAGGAGGCCGGGCTCGAGCCCACCGAAGGGGAGGAAACGGGGGGCATCTGGGACGTCCACTCCGCCTCCACGGGAACCGGGCTGGACGGGACACCCTATGCGGATTGGTGAGCGGGGCTTCGCCTTCATCACCGTTCTCGTGGCCCTCTTCGTGGTGGGGGTTATGCTCCTGGCGGCCGCCGAGCCGGCAGCGGTGGTCGCCCAGCGGGAGCGCGAGGAGGAGCTGGTGTTCCGGGGCGAAGCCTACGTGGAGGCCATCCGGCTCTACCAGTCGGAGCACGGGGGGGCCTTTCCCACCCAGCTCAAGCAGCTTTTGGAACAGGGGCCCAAACGCCGCCGCTACATCCGCCAGCTCTACCGCAACCCCTTCGACCCGGAGGGGAAGTGGGCGCTCCTCGCGCCGGGGGTGACCCCCCCAAAAGGAGTCCCCGGCTTGGGAGGGACGCCAGCCGCGCCGCCGCCCGTCGGCGTCCCTCTGACCCCGACCCAGGGCGGTCCCCGGGTGGGTCTGCTGCCTGGGCCCGGCCAGGCGCTGCCGTTCCGGCTCGACGGCCAGGAGGGCCAGCCGATCGTGGGCGTCTACTGCAACTCGAAACGCCAGGCTTTCCGGGAGTACCGGGGGAGGAAGAACTACGACGAGTGGTACTTCTCGCCCCTCGTCATCCCGCCGCCCCCGCCCGTGGGTGTGGGCCTTGGCCAGGGGGCCGTGCCCGCCCCCGCCGGCCCTCCCCCGGCGGCCCCTCAGGGGCCGAAGAGCTGACCTCGGTCGGTGACATTTGATACTTCTTCCAGGGGCGCCGTCACGGCGTTCGCCACGGTCTCCCGGTGCAAGAGCGCCAGCATCTCGGCATGGGGGCCCCGCCAATCCTGCACCAGGACGAGGCATCGCTTCCCGCGCGGCAGCGCTCCGTACAGCTTCAAGGCGTGGCGGTGGTGGACCATGAAGTCATGGGTCGCGTGCACGATCACCGTCTCGAGACCGTCGAGGGCGGCGCAGCAGGAGAGCAGGTCGCGGGGGGGCCAGAGGCCGAGGGGGGAGGGACGGACGAGGCCCCGCCCGCCCAAAAGGAGCTGAAGAGCCAGCCCGGGGCGCCAGGGCCTGGGCAGGACCCAGGGGAGGCGGTAGGGGACGCTCGCGAGGACGAGGCGGCGAGTGGCGTGTCGGAGCGCGGGATCGGCGGCGAGCCTCGCCGCAAGGGTCCATCCCCCCATGGAGAAGCCCAGCGCGGTCACCGGGCCGGGCGAGCGGCGGGCGAGCTCCTCGTAGAGCGATTCCACGTCTCCCGGCTCCTTGCGTCCGAAGGTGAAGAGTCCCGGGCTCCCACGGTGGCCGCGGAGGTTGGCGGCGAGCACGGCTCCCCGGCGGGAGAGGACCAGGGCCAGGGCGAGGTAGGCCCGCCGGTCCCAGTCTCCCCAGAAGCCGGGCAGAAGCAGGCACCCGCCCGGGGGGGCGCCGGGCGCCGGGGCCCAGAAGCCGCACTCGGAGGGACCCGCGGGGGTCCGGACGATCACGCGCTGGATAGGATCGTCCTGGCGGTCGCTCATGATTCGAGTATACGGGGAAGCCGCCACCCCCGGTTCACGAGAGGGCGGACGTGAGTCACTTCTCGATCGGCTTTCCGTCCACCAGTCCGTCGTAGGCGTATTTCCGGAGGTAGCGCTCGGAGGAGTCGGGCAGGATCGTCACCACCCGCTTGCCTTCCCCGAGCATCAGGGCCAGGCGCTTGGCGCCGCAGACGCTGGCTCCCGAGGAGGAGGCAGCGAGGATCCCTAGACGGGCCAGGCGGTCCACCATGGAATAGGTGCTCGCGTCCGGGATGGTGAATACGCCGTCCATGAGGGTCCGGTCCAACACCTGCGGCCAGAAGCTGTTTCCGATCCCCTCGACGCGGTGGGGCGCCTCGTAGGGGTCGCCCCCGAAGAGGGACCCTGGGGGTTCCACCACGAAACACATCACCTGGGGGTTCCGCTCCTTTAGGTACCGCGCCACGCCGGTGAAGGTCCCCCCGGAGCCCGCGCCGAGGGCGATGCCGTCCACGCGACCCTCCATCTGCTCCCAGATCTCGGCCGCCGTCGTCTCGTAGTGGACCTGCGGGTTGGCGGGATTGTTGAACTGCTGGAGCAGCACGGCGCCGGGGAGCCCCGCAGCGATCCGCTCCGCCGCCTCGACCGCGCCGGAGATCTTCGTATTGCCGGCCGTGACCACCAGCTCGGCGCCCAGCCCCTTGACGAGGGACATCTTCTCAGGGGCGTACCCTTCCGGCATGACCACGATGACGCGATACCCGAGCTGAACTCCCGCGAAGGCTACCGCGATGCCCGTGTTCCCCGCGGTTGCCTCCACCACCGTGCCGCCCGCCCGGAGCCGCCCGTCGCGCTCGGCCGCCCGGATCATCGCCAGTCCGATGCGGTCTTTCACGCTCCCGCAGGGGTTGAGGTACTCGAGCTTGGCGTAGATCTCCGCCTCGCCGGGCGCTTTGATGGCTAAGAGTCGGATCATCGGCGTATTTCCGACGAGATCGAGCATGGAGCTCACGACGCGCATGCGGGGTTCTCCGAGATGTCCCGCCGCTTCCAGAGCAGGTAGATGGCGGGATAGACGAGGAGCTCCATGAGGAAGGAGGTGAAGAGTCCGCCGACCATCGGAGCCGCGACCCGCTTCATGACGTCGGCGCCGCTGCCCATCGACCACATGATGGGCATGAGGCCCATGGCCGCTGCTATCACCGTCATCATCTTGGGGCGAATCCGCTTCACGGCGCCGTGGATGATGGCGTCGTGCAGCTCCGGCAGGCTCCGCAGCCGCCCCGCCCTCTCGGCGTCGTGGTAGGAGAGGTCCAAAAAGAGGAGCATGAAGACCCCCGTCTCGGCG
>JAKAIJ010000100.1 GCA_021814355.1 Acidobacteriota bacterium | reverse complement strand
GGTGATGGACGACGAGGCGGTCTGGTTCTGCTGCAACGCCTCGGTCCAGCGCAACAGCAAGACCGGCCTCTGGGACATGGGGGTGCAGGACTACGGCGCCCTCTTCGGGGTGGACTTCACGATGCCCAAGGCGGACCAGCTCGCCTACCTGGACGGCGCCCCCAACCACTGCATGGTGCTCACGGGGGTGGACGTGCTGGGCGGGAAACCCGTGAAGTGGAAGGTGGAGAACTCCTGGGGGGAAAAGCGCGGCCGCGACGGCTGGTGGACCATCACCAACGCCTGGTTCCACGCCAACGTCTACGAGATCCTCATCCACAAGAAGTACGTGCCGCCGGAGCTGCTGAAGCTGGAGGCCCAGGAGCCCATCGTCATGCCGCCCTGGGATCCCTTCTCCAACTGATGGGCGCCGGGGGCGGGCTTTCCCCTACAGCCCGGCCAGCTCGCGGAACCGGAGGTACTCCTCGCCCGCCCGCGACTGGGCCTGGGTCCGGGCGGCGTTGAGGAGGCCGAAGTCCCGCGCGAGGGCATCCACGACCCCTTCGTCCAGGGCCCCGGCCTCGCCCATCTTACGCACCACGGAGAGGGCCTCGGAGACCTCCACGCAGCGCCGGTGGGGGCGGCCTTCGGTGAGGGCGACGAAGACGTCGGCCACGGCCATGACGCGGCACTCCGTGGAGAGCGCTTCCCCCGAGCGCCCGAAGGGGTAGCCCAGGCCGTCCATCCGCTCGTGGTGCAGCCCCGCCCATTCCCGGAGTCCGCCGAGAGAAGCGACGGGCGCGAGAATCTCCAGGGTAAGGCGGGCGTGGCGCTTGACCAGGTCGTACTCCACCCCGGTGAGGGGCGCCGCCTTGGCGAGGAGCTCCCCCGGGACCCCCAGCATCCCGAGGTCGTGGAGGAAGCCAGCCACCGCGAGGCGCGGAGGCGTCTGCGCGGGGAGCGAGAGGGCCTCGGCCAGGGCGGCGGCCACGGCGGAGACGCCGCACGCGTGGGTGGCGGTGAAGGGGCTCCGGAAGTCCACGAGCTGGCTGAAGAGCCGCGAGAGCTCGGCGAGCTCTCCGAGACTGAGCTCGTCCCCCTCCTCTCCGGCGGGCGCGGCCAGGGCCTCGGGCACGGGGGGGTGGGCGGCGCGGTGCCAGAACCCCCGCTCCTCGGTGAGCCCGAGGAAGGCGACCACGAGGGCGGGGGCGAACATCCGGCCGGACTGCCGGCGCACCTGGCGGCGGACGTAATCGAGGTGGGGAAGGCGGTGGCCGTTCAGGAAGAGCACGGATACCCGGTCGGCCAGGTGGAGGATGTGGCACGCCGCCGGGGCTTCGGCGAGGCTCCGGTTCGCCAAGTCCGCCTCCCATCGGAGGTGGTGGTCCCGCAGAAGGTCCGCCGCTTCGGCGAACGCGGGGAGCCTGCGGAAGAGGGCATATCCCACCGCGGGATGGGCGCCGGGGGTCCTCAGGTCGAAGGAGCGCTCGAACTCGAGCATCTCCAGTTTCTCCCGGAGGCTGAGGCAGCCCAGGTCATGGATGAGGCCCGCCAGCGCCAGCGTGCGGCGCTCCGGCTCCTTGCGGCCCGCGGCCCGGGCGATCTCATGGGCGAGGAAGGCCACCCGCCGGTGGTGGTCCAGCAGCGCCGGCGCCACCAGCTCGGCCGTGCGGGAGAGGCCCATCAGTACGCCCACGAGCGGAAAGCGGACTCGTTGCGGCATCGCTCCTCCGGTTGTCTGGAAGCACTGGAGGAAATATAGGTCCGTTCCCCCGCGCGGACAACCGGGCCGTGCCCCGTCACGTCGCCAGCAAGATCCAAAGGACCCGGGCGTAGAGCAGCGCGAGGAAGACGCCCCCAAGGCCGAGCTTGGCCGCGAGCCCGAAAGCCCTTCCCAGCGCGGCTCCGAGGGAGGCGCGGACCGCGCCGGCCGGGTCGCGGTTCCGGAGCACCTCCGCCGCAAGGGCTCCGAGGAACGCCCCCGCCAGCGTGCCGGGGATGGCCCCGAGCCCCCACGCGAAGGCGGCGCCCGCCAGGGCCCCGACGAGGGAGCCGGCGAGAGCGGCGAGACCTGTCCAGCGGCTTCCGCCGAACCGGCGGGTCCCGTGGTAGCCCGAGAGGAGCTCCGTCAGCTCGGCGGAGCCGGCCAGGAGCGCGCCCGCGAGCAGGAGCCAACCGCGCACCGCCTCGAAGCCCTCGTACCACCCATAGAGCAGGGTCAGAAGGAGCACGATCCAATTGCCGGGGAGGGAGAAGACCGAGAGGGCCCAGGCGGCGGTGGCCGCCAGGAGGAAGAGCGAGGGAACGAGAACGTGCAGGAGGGGCTGCGCCCAGCCGTCCATGGCCGTCTCCCGACGCAGGGTATCACGGGCCCGCGCCCGGAGCCGCGTGCCGCCTCCAGCTCCTTTCTGCTACACTAAATTACGGAGCGTTCATGCTCAAGGACATCCGCCTCCACGGCGCCATCACCCCCGAGATTGATTTCTACGCCGTGCTCGCCGGCGAGAAGCTGGTGGTCACCCACTTCTACGAGGTGGAGGAGGTGGCCGACGGGCGCGAGGTCTCCTTCTTCCTGGCGGGCAGCTACTTCCGGCTGGACCCGCGGGGCATCACCTTCTCGGGGACGGGCGGGGCGGTCTCGGAGTACATGTTCGGCTCCCCGATGCCGCTCTACGACCTCGGCCACAAGGAGGTGGTCAACCGGCTCCTGCTCTTCGGGACCTACGCGGGGACGGCGGGAGGGAACGGGCGACTGGAGTTCACCCCCAACGTAAGCGGGACGGTCTCCTACGCGGACCTCTTTCTCGAGGGCAACGCCCTCATCAACTATTTCTTCCTCCTCAAGGTGCCGTGGCCCTACTCGGTGCGGCGCACCCAGGAGGTGCTCCTAAAGACCCTCGGCCGCCTGCTCAAGCGCAGCCCCCATCCGGGCTTGGGCGCCGACAGCGAGCTGGCGGACGAGATCCTGCGCGAGCTCTCCGAGCCCGACGCCACCCTCCTGCTCCTGCGGCTGGCCCACGGGCCCCACCGGCAGTTCCACGACTTCGTCCGCCGCTACTTCCTCAAGGAGGGGGAGTGGGGCGAGCCCCAGGAGCGCTTCGTGGCCTCGCTCGCCGACGAGATCGGCATCGAGCAGTACCAGCGCCGTCGCATCGCCATTGACATCCTCTACAAGGCCGCGCGCAACCGCCCCATCGTGGAGGAGTACAAGGACATCCTCGTGAAGGCCCAGGAGGCGGCCCTGGACGAGGCCGCGCTGGGGCGGCTCAACACCCTGCGCAACATGGCCGTCCGCCACGGTCTGCCGCCGACCCTCTTCGACACCCTCGACGGGCTCTTGCCGGCGGCCGCGGCCGCCCGCGGGCAGGCGGAGGCCCCGTACCTGCGGCGGGTCCGCGAGATTCTCCAGGGGCTGCTCTTGGACAGCGTCGCTCCGCGCTCCACGATCGGCCCCCCGGAGATCGCCGAGCTGCTCTCGGCCAAGCAGCGGGCCCAGCAGGAGCACGACAGCGGCTTCGAGCAGATTCTCCTCGAGGCGGGCCGCCTGCTGGACGAGCGCACGGCCCAGAGCGAGAATTTCGAGGCCTTCGAGGTCTTCTCGGAGCTGGTCACCTACTTCGACCGGCTCGACAACGCCGAGGCGGTGGTGAGCCAGCTGGTCTTCCTGGAGCACGCGGGGGTCTCCGAGGAGAAGGTGCGCTCCCTGCTGGGCAACAAGCAGGCCTTCGAGTCCCTCCAGGAGGGGCTGTTCCAGCGACTCCTCGTGGAGCCGGCCCTCAAGAACCCCTACGCGCTGAACTACGGCCGGCGCAAGCTCAGCGTCCTGACGGCGGGGCTCCAGCGGCTCGAGCGCGGCGAGCAGACCTTCGCCGACATCGCGTCGCGCATTGACGGCATCGCCCGGGAGGAGCACCTCCACCAGCACCTCTACGACGCCGTGCGGAGGCGGCTCCACCAGTTCTACTTCAACCTCTCCAACCCGGCCCATGTCCGGCTCCTCCAGGCAGACGTGGAGGCCGAGGTGGTGCGGCAGGGAGCCTGGCCGGGCGGGAATCTGCCGCCGGGTGCCCTGAACGCCGCGCTGGAACGGGTTCAGCAGGAGACGGAGTACCTCAGCAACGTCGTCCCCAAGCTGGTGGCCGGGGCAGGCCCCGAGGTGCGCGAGGAGTTCATGAGGGGCGCCAACCTCGACCGCTACCGGCTCGAGGAGCTCGAGCGCCAGTACCGCGAGGCCCACGGCCTCGAGTCGGCCGCGCCCGCCCGCGACCTGCTCGGGCTGGACGAATAGCGGTAAACCCTTCGCAGGCGGCCGCCCGTTGCGGTCCCGGCCCGGGTGCTTCTATCCCCTCAATTCCCGAAAAGCTTGCGGTCCAGGCTGCGGTACTGCACCGCTTCGGCCAGGTGGGGCGGGGCGATGGCCGCGGAGCCCTCGAGGTCGGCGATCGTGCGGGCGACCTTCAGGATGCGGTGGTGCCCCCGGGCGGTGATCCCCAGGGCCTTGAGGGCCCGCAGGAGGAACGCCTCGGCTTCTGGCACCAGGGCGCAGTGGGCGTCCACAAGCTTCTCGTCCATCTGGGCGTTGGAGAAGACGCCGGTGCGGGCGAGGCGCTCCCGTTGGCGGGCGCGCGCCGCGGCAACGCGGACGCGCACGGGGGCGGAGGGCTCGCCCGCGGGGGCCTCCCGCAGGGTTTCGGGAGGAACCGCCGTCACCTCGATTTGGAGGTCCACCCGGTCCATGAGGGGCCCCGAGATTTTGGAGAGGTAGCGGGCGATCTGCGCGGGCGTGCAGCGACACGCGCGCGACGGGTCGCCGTGGTAGCCGCAGGGGCAAGGGTTGCTGGCCGCCAGCAGCGTGAAGGCGGCGGGGAAGGTGAGGGTCTCCCGGGCGCGGGCGACGGTAACCTGGCGGTCCTCCAGGGGCTGCCGCAGGCTCTCCAGCACGTCTCTCTTGAATTCGGTCAGCTCGTCCAGGAAGAGGACCCCGTGGTGGGCGAGGGAGATCTCGCCCGGCAGCACGTTGGCGCCTCCGCCGATCATCCCGGCGTAGGAGACCGTGTGGTGCGGGGCGCGGAAGGGCCGAAGCGTGACCATTCCGTCGCGGGTCCCCGCAAGCTCGCCGCGGACCGAGTGGACCCGCGTGGTCTCGAGCGCCTCGGGGAAGGACATGGGGGGAAGGATGGAGGGAAAGCGCTTGGCGAGCATGCTCTTTCCCGAGCCCGGAGGGCCCAGGAGCAGGACGTTGTGGCCGCCGGCCGCCGCCACCTCAAGGGCCCGCTTGACGTGGAGCTGGCCCCTCACGTCGGAGAAGTCGAGGCGGGTGGGCGGGTCCTCGAGGAGCGCCTCGAAGGGCCGGTGGGGGTGCGGCGCCACGACCTCCTCGCCGCGCAGGAACCGGACCGCCTGGGCGAGGGTCCCCAGGGGAATCACCTCGCACCCTTCGACCACGGCGGCTTCTGCGGCGTTGGCGGCGGGGCAGAGGAGGCGCCGCCCCTGCTGGCGCGCCAGCAGGGCCACGGGCAGGATCCCCTTCACGGGCCGCAGGGTCCCGTTGAGCGCCAGCTCTCCCGCGAGCAGGCCCCGCGAGGCCTCGCCGGACGAAAGCTGGGCCGTGGCCGCCAGCAGGGCGCAGGCGATGGCCAGGTCGTGGTGGGAGCCCTCCTTGCGGACATCCGCGGGGGCGAGGTTGACGGTGATCTGTTCGGCGGGGAAGAGGAACCCCGAATTGAGGACGGCGCCCCGGACCCGCTCGCGGCTCTCCTTCACCGCCGCGTCGGGCAGCCCGACGGTGGTGTACGCGGGCATGCCGAGCTGGACGTCCACCTCGACTTCGACGAGGACCGCCTCGATCCCGCGGAGGTCCGCGGAGAAGAGGCGGGCCATCACGGCGAGGGTCTCCGTCCGGGAGGCGGAATCGGGGCTGCGGCGGTGCCCCCGGCCCAGGTGAGCCCCCTCAGCTCGAGGCGCCCGCGGGGCGCGCCGCTCCCGGGAAGGACCACGTGGTACCGGTGAAGGCCGGGACCTTCGGAGGGGAAGTCCGTCCCCAAAGCGTCCGGTTCGCTAGCGGAGCCGCGGGCGCTGAGCCGGTAGGCGGCGACGCCGGCCATCTCGGTGAGCAGAAGGTCGCAACTGCCCTGGAAAAGCCGGGCCTCCAGGACCTGGAAGGGGGGCGTGAGGTCGGCCCAGAGGGTAAGCGTGAGCCCCGCTCCAGCGGGTTCGCCGCCCGGCGGGTTCCAGAGGACTAGCCAGAGGTCCCCGCCGCGCCTGGGCAGGAGGAGGGGCCGGCCGGTGGCCGCACCCGTCCCCGAGGCCACGGGAGGGCCCGGCCCATCCGCGAAGAGGGTGAGCAGGCGGAGCCGGCCGGCGGAGGCGTCGGCCACCGATTCGCCGCGGACAGAGGCCGCCCACTCGGGCGCCTGGAGCCGCCAGGCGGCGAACGCGCCGGGGAGAAGGTCCCGGTCCTGGACCCAGACGGCGGGCAGCCCCGCCCGCGTCTCATCCAACAGGCCCGCGGCCACGGCGCGCGAGAGGGTCCAGAGGGCCGCGCGGTTCAGGAAGGCGTCCCAGTCGCCGCCGCGCGTCTCCACGGCGGCGCGGAGCCTGGCCGCACCGTGGCCTGGGGGAAGCGCTTCCGGAAGCGCGGCGGGGTCCAAGGCCTCTTCCAGGAGGAAGACGTACCAGAGAACGGCCTCCCCCTCCCCGGGAAGGAGCCTTCCTGCCGCGACGGTCCGGCGGACGGCGGCGTCCACCTCGGCGGCGTCGCCCAACGCCGCCAGACGCAGGGCCGCGCGGGCGCCGTCGCGCTCCTCGGAGTCGAGCGCCGTGGCGGCGGACTCCCAGAGCGCCCGGAAGGCGGCCTCGGCCGTCGCGTGCGCCGGAGCTGGCGGGGCCTGCGGCTCCGCCCCGAAGAAGAGCGCCCAGGCCTCCCGGAACGCCCGCTCCGTCCGCCGGGCCGGCGCGGCCTCCGGCTCGGAGGCCGCGTCCTCCGGCGGATCGGCCTGAGGACGCCGCTCCTGCGCGGCGGGAGCCGACGCGAGATAAAGGACGACAAGCGCCGCGGAGGCGAGTCCCGCGAGGCGAGAGTGGGCCATCACGGGGTATTGTGCGAGCCAGGAGCGCTCCTGTCAAGGAACGGCGGGCTCCGGCGGGGGGGAACGACGGGCGGCGCCAGCTTTTCGTTGACCCTGCCCGCCCCCGGCGGTAAAATAACTAAGGAGGGAGGATCCTCGTGGAACGACCGGAAAAACCGTCCAAGGAGAGCGCCTCCCTCGGAGTGACGGTGGAGGACTTCTGCTCCATCGCCGGCCAGTTCGCCTCCCAGGGCCGCCTCGAAGAGGCGGTCAACGTCTACGAAAAGGCCGTGAAGGTCTACCCCGAGAGCCTTGCCCTCAAGATCAACCTGGGCAAGACCCGCAACCTCCTCAAGGAGAAGGAGGAGGAGGACAAGCGCCGGCTCATGGGCAAGTTCAAGGAGGAGCGCTCCCACCGCGACCGGCTCTCCTTCCAGGCAGCCTCCATGGGCGCCCTCTTCCTCGCCAAGGACCAGGAGGCCCAGGCCCTCGAGTGCTACCGCCTGGCGCTGCTCAACAACCCCGAGAACGTCTACGCACGGATGGACCTCGCCCGGGCCTTCTACCGCAGCAACGACTTCACCTCCGCCATCAAGGAGCTGCGGGCCGCCATCACCATAGACCCCTTCCTCGTCGAGGCCCACGCCCTCATGGGCCGCTCCCTCTTCTACCTGAAGAACTACAAAGGGGCGCTCCACAGCATCGTGGACGCCATGATCCTCGACAACGCCGCGGGCCGCCCCAGCGCCCCAGAGCTCCAGGACAAGTTCAAGTACCTGCTGGACAAGCAGGAGATCCACAACCGGACGGACCGGAACGACTTGGTCAAGTCCCGCCTCGAGCTCTTCAACCAGTGCGTGAAGCACCTTGACCTCGAGAAGGAGGCCGTCCTGGGCCGGGCGGGGCTCAAGGGCCTCAAGGACCTGGGCAAGCCCAAGGCCGAGGAGGCCGCGCGGCCGGACCTCCTGAACATGGCCATCCGCCTGCGGGCCTTCGACCTGCTGGCGGCGCTCTCGGACGAAAACCTCTTCACCATCAGCAAGAACATCAAGGAGCTCAAGGTCCCCGCGGGCGAGCTGGTCTTCGACGAGGAGGACGAGAGCGACGAGCTCTACCTCGTGGAGTCGGGCAAGGTCGCCATCCAGAAGCAGACCCCCTTCGGCGTGCAGAGGCTGGCGGGCGTCCAGAAGGGCGACTTCTTCGGGGAGATGAACTTCATTGACCCCGCCTCGCGCAGCGCCGACGCGGTGGCCGAGACCGACGCCCTCCTCTTCTCCCTCAAGCGGGGCGACGTGGAGATGCTCTTCGACTCCCGCAAGGAGGTTGCGGTCCAGTTCTACTGGCACTTCTGGAAGTCGCTGTCGCGGCGCACCCGCGAGGCCAACAACCTCCTGCGGACCTTCTTCACCGAAGTGGAGTCCGCCGCCGCGGCCCAGCTCTCCCAGGACCAGGTGAGCCAGTCCAAGGCCATCTCCATTGACCTGGACCGGAAGCTCAAGCTTCTCCAGGAGCGCGGCCTCTCGGCCAAGGAGCTGCGCCTGCTCGCGGCCTTCTCGGTGGAGGAGCTTTACAACCGCGACGAGCTGATCTTCCGCGAGGGCGACGTAGGCGACAAGCTCTACATCATCCTCGACGGGAAGGTACGCATCACCAAGCACATCCCCGGCGTGGGGGAGGAGGCGCTGGCGATCCTCGAGAAGGGCGACTTCTTCGGCGAGATGGCGCTCATTGACAACGAGCCGCGCTCGGCGGACGCCAAGGCCCACGTCAACGGCACCACCGTGCTGACCATCTCGCGCGAGGTGCTCAACGAGATCCTCTCGGTGGACATCGAGTCCGCCTACCAGTTCCTCTCCATCATGTGCCGCATCCTCACCCAGCGCCTGCGGGAGATCAACCTCAAGATCATCCAGT
>JAKAIJ010000099.1 GCA_021814355.1 Acidobacteriota bacterium | reverse complement strand
ACGCCGCGCCGGCCCTCATCCGTGCCGCCGCCCGCAAGGCCCGCCGGTGGGGGAGCACGGCCCCCGAGCTCCCCGACCCGGCGCACCTCCACCGCCTGCGCATTCTCTTCAAGCGGCTGCGTTACGCCTGCGAATTCTTCCGCGAGGCCCTCGAGGAGGAGACGGGCCGGTACCTGGCGCTCCTGGTGGACCTCCAGGACTGCCTTGGGGCGCACCAGGACGCCGTGGCCGCCTCGGCGGCGCTCCGGGAGCTCGCGGGGGAGGCCGCCTCCTCCGGCGCTCCGCCCTCCGTGCTCTTGGACCTCGGCGCCCTGCTGCAGGTGCTGCGCGGCGAGGGGGAGCAGCGGCGCTCCGAGTTCGGCCCCCTCTGGAAGATGTTCCGCAAACAGGCCGTGCCCGCGCGGTGAGCGGAGGCGCGGATTGCGCCGGGCCGCGGGAAGGCCGGAAAGGAGCGGGAGAGAGACGCGGCGCCGCCCGGCTCCCGCCCGGCTCCCGTGACGAAACCTGAGACACGGCCTCGCGTATACTTAGCCCATGGCGGTGCTGTCGGTCCGCGACGTGAAAGTGAGCTACGGGGCGAACGAGGCGCTCAAGGGCGTCTCCTTCGAGGCCGTCTCGGGAGCCGTGGGGTTGCTCGGGCCCAACGGCGCCGGCAAGTCCACCCTCATCAAGGCCCTGCTCAACCTCGTGCCCCTCTCCTCCGGCGCCTTCACGGTCCTCGGTCAGGAGAGCGCCCGCCTGGGCTCCGGCCTGCGCGACCAGGTGGGCTACGTGCCCGAGAGCCAGGGCATTCGGGCGGGGCTCTCGGGGGTGGCCTGGGTGGCGCTCCTGGGCGAGGTCTCGGGGCTGCCGCGGCGCGCCGCCGTCGAGCGGGCCCACGAGACGCTCCAGTACGTGGGCCTCGGCGAGGCGCGCTACCGGGAGGGGCAGACCTACTCCACGGGGATGCAGCAGCGGCTCAAGCTCGCCGCGGCCCTGGTCCACGACCCGGCGCTGGTCCTTCTGGACGAGCCCACGGCGGGGATGGACCCGACGGGCCGCGACGAGATGCTCGAACTCTGCCGGGACCTGGTGAAGCAGGGCAAGACGCTCCTCTTCTCCACCCACATCCTCAAGGACGTGGAGGCGGTCTGCTCCCGGGTGGTCATCCTCCACAAGGGCAAGGTCGCCGCGTGCGCCGGCCTGGAGGAGGTGACCCGGGGCGAGGCCCAGCATTTCCTGGTCCAGTGGGAAGGGAAGCGCGACGAGTTCGTGGCCGCCTGCCAACAGGCGGGCTGGAAGGCGGGAGACGGCCAGAACAACCTGCTGAAGGTCGTCCTGCCCCAGGGCGCGGGCCCCAGGGAGCTCTTCGGGCTCGCCTCGGGGCTCCAGGGCTCCATCCACCGGTTCGTGCGCGAGGAGACCTCCCTGGAGGAGGTCTTCCTGGAAGCGCTCGCGAAGGAGACGGTCTGATGCCCATCTTCGACCAGGGGTACCAGGCCTACGGCGGCGAGCGCCGCGCGCTCGGGCGGCGCTGGATCCCCGTCTGGCGCGAGGAGGCGGCGCCCTACCTCCACAAGCGGGCCTTCCTCCTGCTCCTGGTCCTGGCGCTCCTGCCGTGGCTCGTCTTCGGCGCCGGGCTGAGCTTCGCCAAGACCCAATTCGGCGACTCCTCCGCGATGCAGGAATTCGTGAAGCAGCTGCCCCCCGTGGACGAGTCCTGGGTGGCCAAGCTGCTCACCAACGGGTGGGACAACTTTCTTCTCGTCATCGTGAGCGTCTGGGTGGGGTCGGGGCTGGTGGCGCGGGACCGGAAGGAGCGCACCCTGGAAGTCTTCCTGGGCCGCGCGCTGGGACCGATGCAGTACCTCTGGGCCAAGGGCGCGGCACTCGGCGCCTACCTGCTGCTCTTCACCTTCGTCCCCGTGGTGGTGCTGGTGGTCTTCCACGTGGGGCTCACGGGGGATACCGCCTTCCTCTGGCAGCACGCCCGGGTCCTCTGGGGCACCCTGCTCTACACCCTGCTGGGACCGGGCACGCTGGTGGTGACGGTGCTCGCCCTCTCGTCGCTGAGTCGCTCGCCCCGCATCGTGGGGCTCGCCCTCATCGGGATCATGTTCTTCGGCCTGCCCGCGTCGGCGATCCTCTGGGCCATCACCAGGAGTCCGATGGCGTGGACCTTCAGCGTGCTCGCCGAGCTGCGGGCGCTGGGCTACCACTGCCTCGGCGTGGCTCCCGAGATGGAGATCCCGGTCCTTCACTCCGCGCTCTACTTCCTGGCCCTTCTCGGCGCGAGCCTGGGCATCCTCTACCTGCGCTTCTCCCGGCGGGAGGTGCTGCGGTGATCACCGTCCGGAGCGCCTCCAAGTGGTACGGGCTTGTGGTGGGCATCAACCGCGTGAGCCTCGCGCTGGAGCCCGGCGTCACGGGGCTGCTCGGCGTCAACGGCGCGGGCAAGAGCACGTTGCTCAACCTCATGGGCGGGCTGCTCCGGCCCTCCTCGGGCGAGGTGGCGCTGGACGGCCAGCCCCTCTTCGCCAACCCCGCCGCGCTAGGCCGCGTCGGCTACTGCCCCTCCCCGGACCACTTCTACGAGGAGATGACGGGGGAGGCCTTCGTGGCCTACATGGGCCGCCTCTCGGGCATCCCCGGGGCCGAGGCGCTCGCCCGCGCCAAGGTGGCCTGCGCCGAGGTGGCCCTCGGCGAGGACCGTCTCAAGCGCATCCGGAAGATGAGCAAGGGCATGCGCCAGAAGGTGAAGATGGCCCAGGCCCTGGTGCACGATCCGGAGGTGCTCCTTCTGGACGAGCCGCTCAACGGCATGGACCCGCAGTCCCGGGCCCAGACCATCGCCTTCATCCGAAAGTGGGGGGAGCGAGGCAAGAGCGTGGTGGTCTCCTCCCACGTCCTGCACGAAGTGGAGGCCATGACCTCCCGCATCCTCCTGCTCCACCACGGGCGGGTGCTGGCCTCGGGCGAGGTGCCCGAGGTGCGAGAGGCCATCTCCAGCCGCCCGCTCAAGGTCTTCCTGCGGTGCGCGGAGGCCCGGGCGCTGGGCTCCCTCCTCGTGGCCTGGTCCACGGTGGTCTCCCTCGGTTTCGCGGCCGACGGCCGGTCGCTGACGGTGGAGGTGAGCGACGCGGGCGCCTTCTACGAGGAGCTCGGGCGGCTGCTGGCGCAGCGGGACCTAGGGCTCGAGATCCTAAACCCGCTGGACGACAACCTGGCGGCGGTCTTCCAGTATCTGGTCGCATGAGGGTGACGATGGCGGCCTGGAGCGAGGCGGCAAAAGCCCTGTTCTCCCATACCGCGGGCCAGATGACCCGCTCGGTGAAAGGGTTCGTGTTCCTGGGGCTGGCGCTCTTCCCCTGGGGCCTCCTGCTCCTGCTCCAACTCCTCATCTGGCGGGGCGTGCCGGTGGGGCTCGGGGGCTCCACCCTCTACGGCAACCTGGTGGTCGCCTATTACATGGGGTTCCTGATCCCCCTCTGCGCCCTCTTCTTCGGCGTGGCGCTCATCGCCGACGAAGCCGAGGGGGGGACGCTCCCGTACCTCTTCGGCCGCCCCGTGCCGCGCCACGTGGTCTTCCTCGCCAAGTTCGCGGGCATGGAATCGGTGCTGCTCGCGGGCACCGCGGTCTCGATGGCGGGCGCCTTCGTACTCTCCAACCTCGAAGCGGGCGCCCTGGGGATGGCCAAGGGGGCCGGGGACTTCCTGATGGACCTGACGGCGGCCTGGCTGGGTCTGCTGGTCTACGGCGCCCTCTTCAGCCTCATTGGCCTGGCCTTCCGGCGGCCCCTCTTCTGGGGTTTCCTCGTCGGTTTCGGCTGGGAGAACCTGGTGGCCTGGCTCCCCGGGTTCCTCAAGCGCATCACGATCCTCTTCCACCTCCACACCCTCATGCCCGAGCACACGGAGCCGAAGGGGCTCTTGAACCTGCTCGCCGCCTCCGAGAGCAAGGCAGCGGCCCTGGCCTTCCTCGCGGTCTACGGCGCCGCCTTCCTTGCCCTCTCCTGCGTTCTCGCCCGCCGAATCGAGGCCGCCCACCTGGAGCGGGAGGGGTAAGATTCGTCTCAAAACAGTAACCGCACGGCTGCCCTGGTTTCTGGAGCAGGGCTTGATGC
Organism: Acidobacteriota bacterium; assembly: GCA_021814355.1. Lineage (GTDB taxonomy): Bacteria > Acidobacteriota > UBA4820 > UBA4820 > DSQY01 > JAEMPZ01. Next base: position 4,902 of record JAKAIJ010000099.1, on the reverse strand, counting down.
CGTCTGCACGGAGAAACCGCCGCTTGATTTCGCGGGCCGCAGGCCCCATCCTTCCGGAGACCGGGTCGGAGGGGAGGCGCGGTGGAGAGGTTCCAGCTCAAGTCATTCCTTTCGGGAGACCGGAGCCTTCGCCTGGGTCTCAGGCCGCCGGTGCCCGTCCTTCCCCGCCCTCCACGGTTCGAGGGGCCCGCCGCCCTGCTACGGCCGGACGAGCGGGACGCGCTCCTTGGCCTGGCGGACCGGTTCGATACCTGCTGGAACGCGCGGGACCCGGCGGCCCTGGTAAGCCTCTTCGCCGAGAAGGGGGGGATGCGTTTCGCCACGGGGCGCTGCTGCCGCGGGGGCGAAGCACTGGTCCAGCGGTACACCCGCCTCTTCCGCCTTCTGCCCCGCTCCCTCCGCCACGTCACCCGGATCGGCGCCGTGCGCCTTTCGGGACCCAGGCTCGCGACGTGCGACGCCCAGGGAGACATCGTTGCCCCCTCCTGGCGCGGCGGCGACCTCCTTCTTCACAGCCTCTCGGCCAAGGTCACCGTGGCGCGGAAGGGCAATGCCTGGAGGATCCTCTCCATCCGCCTCTCCTGGCGGAGGCGCTGAGCCGCTCCGCCCCCCCCAGCCTACCAACGGGCCGGGATCTGGCCAGCCTTGGCCGAGACGAACCGCCGCTCAACCACGCCCCAAGCCACGTTCTCGAAGAAGGCCTTGATGCAGTCGGACCGCCCGCCGGCGCCGTAGTCCACCATGTAGGCGTGCTCCCAGACGTCCATCAGGAGCACGGGGGCGAAACCGGCCACGTTGCCTTCCTCGTGGAGCTGAACGAAGTGGTTCGTGAGGCCGCCCGTGGCCGGGTCGAGCAGGAGGGCCGCCCACCCGATGGAGCGCGAGGCCCCGCACCTGGCGAAGTCCTCCTTCCAGGCCTCGAAGGAGCCGTACTGCCCCGCGAGGGCCCCGCGCAGGGCGCTGGACTCCGCGGGCTCCGCCGCGCCGGCCCTCAGATTGCCGAAGTAGTACTCGTGCAGAACCATGCCGTTGAGCTCGAAGCCGAAGCGGCGCCGGCGGTCCGCGAAGAGAGGCGTCCCGCCCTTGCCCTCCTGACGCAGGGCCTCGAGCTCGCCCTTGAGGGCGTTCACGTTGGCGACGTAGCCCTCGTAGAGCTTCCAGTGCTGGGCCACCTGGTTTTCGGAGATTCCCTTCAAACCCGACGGTTTGAGCTCGCTGCGCGCCGCGTAGGCCATGGCCCCCTCCTTTTCATCCCGCTCGTGGGGAGGCCATTGTAGCCCCCCGAGCGCGGGGTGGAGAAGAAGCTGAGATCAGTCCGCGGGCGGACGGGTGCGGGTCCAGAGGCGAAACTGGAGGCGGGCCTGGGCCCGGAGCATGGCCTCGCCCGGCACCACGGTCAGGCGGCGCTCCCGGGCGCGGGCCAGCAGCGGGGTCTCGCCTTTCGGAAGCACCACCATGTCCAAGACGGCGCCGCCCCTGAGGGAATCGAGGGGGAGGGGAGAAGAGAGGCCGTCGCGGCCCAGCGGCGTCGCGTTCACCAGGAGGTCCCAGGAAGCGCCCTCCCGGTCGGTCCAGGCCACGGTCCCGCAGCCGAGCCGAACCGAGAGCTCCTCCGCCCGGACGCGGTCGCGTGCGCAGAGCGCCACGGGGCCCCTCGCCCGGAGGGCCACGGCGGCGGCCGCCGCCGCGCCGCCAGCGCCCAGGATCAGGCTCCTCAGTCCGCGCCGAGGGAGAACAGACAGGGCGCTGCGGACGCCGTACACGTCCGTGTTGGCCCCGGTCCAACCGCCGCCGGACCTCAGCAGGGTGTTCACGGCCCCAGCGGCGCTTGCGAGGCGGGAGAGTCGCCCGAGGCGCGACAGGACGGCGCGCTTGTGGGGGATGGTCACCGCGACGCCGGCCAAGGGCAGGGCCGAGGCGGACTCCCAGAAGGCATCGAGGGTCTCCACGGGCACGGGGACGTATCGCTCCTGCCGTCCCGCCGTCCTCAGCCAGCGGTTGAAGAAAAACGGCGTCTTGGTGAAGGCCAGGGGCCACCCGCAAAGGGCGAAGAGGGGGGTGTCACGGGAGACCTCCTCGGGGGTGCAGGAGAGAAGGAACTCGAGGGGCATCTGACCCGGCGCCGCCGCGGACGCGCCCGGGGCCACCGCGTAGGTGGCCGCCGAGCCCCAGGCAAGGGCGAGGACCCGGCTGGGGACGCCGTGGGGCCCCGAAGCGAAGGCGCAGAGGTCTCCCCGGCCGCCGTGAAGTGCGAGCAGGCGGCGCACGCCCTCCACGTCATCGTAGCCCCGGGCCTCGGGAACCAGCTTGTAGCAGGCGGCGGGCCGGCCGCGCATGCGGGCCAGGACGGCGCCGAGGTCCGCGGCGCGGCCGTGCCACGAGAGGACCAGGCGAGAGGGGTCCAGGGTGTCCAGAAAGGGAGCGGAAGCCTCTTCCGCCGGAACGTCCACCCAGGCCCCGAGGGAGCGGGCTCTCCGGAGGTGGGCGATCTCCCAGGGGCGGAGCCGGTCGCGGTGGCCCGAGACCAGGAGCGGCATCTCCGTCGCAAGCCCCATGGCGCCCAGCCGCTCCTCTTCGCTACGCAGAAGGTCGAGGCGCACCTCCACGCGGGCGGCGCCCGCGCGGCGCGCGGCGCGCGCCGCCTCCGCGGTCTCGCGGAACGTCGCCGCACCCGCGGTGGCGACGAGGGGGCCGAGAGTGTCCATGGCTGGAGTATACTAGAGCCCGCACCGTGGGGGCGACGATGGCGCTCGAAGAGGTCTTCGACCGGGAAGCCGCCGCGATCCGGGAGAATCTGGCCCGCCAAGCCGAGGCGCTGGCGCGGATGAGGCCCGGCGTGCTACGGGCGGCGGAGCTGATGCGCCGCGCGCTGCACGGGGGCCGCAAGGTGCTCTTCTTCGGCAACGGTGGCAGCGCGGCGGACGCCCAGCACTGGGCGGCCGAGCTCTCGGGGCGATACCGGCGCGAGCGCCCGGGACTAGCGGGGCTCGCCCTCACCACCGACACCAGCGCGCTCACCGCCATCGCCAACGACTACGGCTTCGAGAGGGTCTTCGCGCGGCAGGTGGAGGCGCTCGCCCTTCCGGGCGACGTGGCGGTGGGGGTTTCCACCTCAGGGCGCAGCCCCAACGTCCGGCAGGCACTCGAGACAGCGCGCGCGATGGGCTGCGCCACCGTGGCGGTCCTCGGGCGAGACGGCGGGGACATCGCCCCGGCGGCCGATATAGCCCTCGTCTACGACGCCACGGAGACGCCGCGCATCCAGGAGTTCCACACGGTGATCGGCCATCTGCTCTGCGCGTTGGCCGACGTCCCGTAGGTTATGGCGCCCTGCGGCACGGCCCGCCGTTTCGCCGGCGGCGCCCCCGGGTTCTGGAGGTGGGAATGGATTCCAAAAAAGTTCTAACGGCGGCGCTGGCCGCCTCCCTGGCGCTGGCCGCGGCGGCCGCCGCGCCCCGCGCGGCGGCGGTCACGCTCGCCATGAAAGGCGAGACGGTGGTCTTGCCGAACGGCATGACCTGGGTCCTGATGCCCAGGACCGGCGCGCCCACCTTCGCGGGTTATGTGGCCTTCCGCGTGGGGGGCGTTAACTCGGTCCCCGGCAACTCTGGTCTCGCCCACATGTTCGAGCACATGGCCTTCAAGGGAACCGAGCACCTGGGCACGAGCGACTGGGAAAAGGAGAAGCCCGTCCTTGAAAAGCTCCAGGCGGCGGGCGACCGGCTGACCCTGTTCGTCTCCACCGGGAAGGGGACCGCGGAGGAGCGCGCGGCCCTCGAAGCCGAGGTGAAGGCCCTCGCCGAGGAGGAGCACCGGTACATCGTGAAGGACGAGATTCCCGCGATCTACACCCGGGCGGGCGGGCGCAACCTGAACGCCAGCACCGCCGAGGACGTGACCCAGTACTTCGTGGAGCTCCCCAGCAACGCCCTCGAACTCTGGATGATGGTCGAATCCCAGCGCGTGCGCGAGCCGGTGATGCGGGAGTTCTACTCCGAGCGCGACGTCATCTTCCAGGAAAGGCTCATGCGCACCGACAACGACCCCATGGGCAAGCTCTACGAGACCTACCTGGCGACGGCCTTCACGGCCCACCCCTACCGTATTCCCGCGGTCGGTTACGCCAGCGACATCAAGGCGCTGACGGCGGCGCAGGCCCGGGCCTTCTTCCACGCCTACTACTCCCCCTCCAACGCCGTGGGCGTCCTGGTGGGGAACTTCGATGCCGGCCGGGCCCGCGCCCTGCTGGGTCGGTACTTCGGGACCATTCCACGCCGGGGCGATCCCCTTCCCATCGTGACGAAGGAGCCGGTGCAGGAGCGGGAGCGCCGGGCGGAGGTTCTCTTCGCCGCCAACCCCGGCCTGTTCGTGGGGTTCCACAAGCCCGCCTGGCCCAGCAAGGACGACACGGTGATGGACGTGGTCTCCACCCTGCTCACGGACGGAGACACCTCCCGCCTCTACCGCCGGATGGTGGAGAAGGAGGGGCTGGCGATGATGGTCCAGTCCTACAACGGCGACCCGGGGGCGCTCTACGACAACCTCGTCACCTTCGTCGTGATCCCCAACTCGGGGGTTCCCTACGCCAAGGTGGAGGCGTGCCTCTACGGCGAGCTGGACCGCCTCGCCTCCGAGCCGATCCCCGAAGAGGAACTCCAGAAGGCGAAGACCCGCATCCTCGCGGGCTACCTCCGGCGGCTCGAGTCCGACCTCTCCACCGCCGCCCTCGTGGGCGCCACGACCCTCGTGACGGGGGACTGGAAAACCATCTTCTCGTACGTCGCCGACGTGCAGGCGCCAGACGACACGACCGTCACCTTCACCTTCTCCCGCCCCAACCCGCGCTTCATCTACGACTACTTCACGTTCAAGTACGACCTCGGCATCTACATCATGCCCGAG